>NZ_QPJN01000025.1:0-37798 GCF_003338615.1 Halanaerobium sp. DL-01 | reverse complement strand
AATACAAAAGGCAAGTTAGAGGATATACTGTTGGGCTAACAGGATTTTAAGCCTGTGGAGATGGTGGGTTACCACTTCTAAGAAGCAGGAATCCTCGTGGGCTTGCCCCGAGGAGGGTCAATTGAAATATTTACTTTAAAATTAGAATACAGGAGATTAAAAAACTATTAGATTTGACGTAACGTCCAAAAAAATTGGAGGTATAAATAATGAAAAATAATAATAAAATAAATAAAATTTTGCTTGCATATTCTGGTGGACTTGATACTTCTGTCTGTATAAAATGGCTGGAAGATAAGTATGATGCAGATGTAATAACATATACTGCTAATCTGGGCCAGCAGCAGGACTGGGAAAAGGTAAAAGAAAAAGCACTCAAAACAGGTGCGGTAAAAGCCTATATAGATGATTTAAAAGAAGAATTTTTAGAAAAATATGTTTTTGCCGGTTTAAAAGCAAATGCACTTTATCAGGGTAAATATCCTCTAGCCACTGCACTGGCCAGACCCCTTATAGCCAAAAAAATGGTAGAAATAGCTCAGAAAGAAAATGCAGATGCAGTTGCACACGGCTGTACAGGTAAAGGAAATGATCAGGTGAGATTTGAGGTTTCTTTTAAAGCCCTTGCTCCAGATCTGGCAGTAATTGCACCTTTAAGAGACTGGGGCTTTACTTCCAGAGAAGAAGAAATCGAGTATGCTGCTAAAAATAATATAGAAGTAAAGGCAACAAAAGACAGCCCATACAGTATAGACCAGAATCTCTGGGGCATAAGTATTGAATGTGGTGTTCTGGAGGATCCATGGGAAGAGCCCCCTGCAGATGCATATCAGTGGACAAAAGCAGTAAATGATACTCCTGATAAGCCACAGTATTTAACAATAGCTTTTTCTGAGGGAATTCCAATAAAGCTGAATGATAAAGCTGTTTCACCTGAAGATCTTGTGCAGGAATTAAATAAAATTGGGTCAGAATATGGTGTAGGGAGACTTGATATGGTTGAAGACAGGCTGGTTGGAATTAAATCCAGAGAAATTTATGAAGCCCCTGCAGCAGATATTCTCATAAAAGCACATAAAGCTCTGGAATCTCTGACATTGGATAGAGAAAGCAGGAATTATAAAGCACAGATTTCTGATAAATATGCTGAATTAACATATTATGGTCAGTGGTTTTCTCCTTTAAGAGAAGCTCTGGACTCCTTTATAAATAAAACACAGGAAAAGGTCAATGGCACAGTAAAAATTAAACTGGAAAAAGGAAATGCTGTAGTTGTGGGCAGAAAATCTGATAATTCACTTTATCAATATGGATTGGCCACTTATGATGAGAATGATATTTTTGATCATGATTCTGCAGCAGGATTTATTAATCTCTGGGCACTTCCTCTTCAGGTAGCTTATCATAATTCAGAGGTGAAAAAATAGATGAAACTCTGGGGTGGAAGATTCGAAACTGATACAGATCAGATTATGGACCAATTTAATTCGTCTTTATCATTTGATATAAAATTGATGGAATATGATATTCAGGGAAGTCTGGTTCATGTAGAAATGCTGGGCAGACAGGGTATAATATCTGCAGAAGAAGCTAATACTATAATTAAGGGTCTCAAAGAAGTAAGAAAAGACCTTGCAGAGGAAACTGCCGGAGGAAATATAGATTTAACAGAAGCAGAAGATATACATACACTTATTGAAAAAAGATTAACAGAAAAAATAGGTAAAACAGCAGGGAAAATGCATACGGGGAGAAGCAGAAATGATCAGGTGGCTCTGGATATGAGGCTTTATCTCAGGGATAAAACAGATGAAATAATTGATCTTATTGATAACTTCCTTAAGATTTTACTGGAACTTGCTGAAAAAAACAAAAAAACTGTAATGCCTGGTTATACACATATGCAGAGAGCCCAGGTTATCAGCTTTGGACATCACCTTCTTGCTCATTATTTTAAATTAAAGAGGGATAAAGAAAGATATCTGGACTGCCGAAAAAGAATAAATATTTCTCCACTTGGTTCCGGGGCACTGGCAGGCAGCTCTTTTCCGCTTGACAGAAGCTGGACAGCGGAAAAACTCAATTTCTCCAGACCGTGCAAAAACTCTATAGATGGTGTAAGTGACAGAGATTTTATTGTGGAATTTTTATCAGTTTCGGCAAATATGATGGCACATTTGAGCAGTATGAGTGAAGAAATTATTCTCTGGAATTCAGCTGAGTTTGATTTTATAGAACTGGATGACCGTTATACAACAGGAAGCAGTATTATGCCCCAAAAGAAAAATCCCGATTTAGCAGAGCTTGTAAGAGGCAAATCAGGAAGAGTTATTGCAAATTTAAATCAGATTTTGATAACAATTAAAGGACTTCCACTTGCTTATAATAAAGACCTCCAGGAAGATAAAGAGTGGCTTTTTGATACTGTAAAAACAATTAAAGTAATCTTAACATTGTTTCCAGAGATGCTTAGAACACTGAAGGTAAACAAAGAAAATATGCTGAAAGCTGCCGGTAAGGGTTATTTAAATGCTACAGAGCTGGCAGATTTTATGGCAGAACACTCTATTCCATTTAGGACAGCACACAGCATAGTTGGTAAAGCAGTTTTATATGCAGTAGAAAATGATAAAGAATTAAATCAATTAACTGAAGATGAATGGAAAAAAGTTTTTCCTTCTGATGTTGAATACAGTGAGGAAAAATTAACTTTCAAATTAGACATAAAAAATTCGTTAAATAATCATTCTACTTATGCGGGTCCATCCCCTGATGAAGTACAAAAAATTATCGAAGAAGAAAAATCTGCTTCCAAATAGATTCAAATTAAGTTATAGAAGTTAGGCACTAGAAAACCTGACGGGCTTGCCCTCCCGGATGAATAGTGGCTAATTTTGAAGTAATTAAATATTACTTTAAAATTATTCTTTTTCCTGGTTCTCATACTTATTAAGTACCATCTTCATACCTTCTTCCATTAAATCATTAGCATTGCAATCTTTTTTTAGAGCTAATATTCTAATTTTCTTATATAATTCTTCATTTAAAGTAGTGTTGACTGCTTTTCTTGGCATACTGAACACCTCCTACAATTATTATACTATATAGTTGACAATATATCAATACAATAGTATAATACAGTTAACAATATAAGGAGATAAATATAATGATTAAGAAATTCAAGCCAATTAATAAAGCATATAAATTTAGAATATACCCCAATCAAGAACAACAAGAGTTAATTGATAAGACTATTGGTTGTAGTAGGTTTATTTACAACGAATTTTTAACAAAAACTAAAGAAGAAAATTATCAATCATATACTAAATATTCCAGACAACTGCCTCAACTAAAAAAAGAATATGAGTGGCTTAAAGAAGTAGATAGTATAGCTTTACAGCAAAGTCTTAAAGACCTGGATAGAGCTTTTAAGAATTTCTTTAGCGGCAAATATAATTATCCTAAATTCAAATCTAAAAAAAGTGCCAGACAATCATACAGAACTCAAAAATTTATCAGATCCAGTGGCAGCACTAATATTGAAATAAAAGATAATTACATCAAATTACCTAAACTATCCTGGGTAAAATTTGTTAAATCTAAAAAAGTTAAGGGTAAAATCAATAATGTTACAGTTTCTAAATCTAGAGCAGGCAAATATTATATCTCGATTAATGTTAGACAAATTTTAAAAACAGTTGTTAACAATAATCAGGGTGAATTAGGATTAGATTTAGGAATTAAAGACTTTTTAACTACTTCTAATGGTGAACATATAGAAAATCCTGGACACCTTTCTAAATATCAGGATAAACTTGCTAAATTACAAAGAAGGTTAGCTCGTAAAGAAGAAGGTAGCAACAATTGGAAAAAACTTAAAAAGAAAATTGCTAAAGTTCATGAAAAAATCAAAAATATTCGTAAAGACTTTTTGCATAAACTGTCCACTAGACTAACAAAGGAGAACCAACTTTTAGTCATAGAGGACTTAAATGTAAAAGGTATGCTTAAAAATTCTAAACTGGCAAAACATATTTCTGATTGTGCCTGGAATATGTTTACTACAATGCTCAAATATAAAGGTGAATGGTATGATTGTATAGTGCATAAAGTAGATATGTTTTTTGCTAGTAGTCAAACCTGTAATGTATGTGGTACTAAAAATCCTAAAGTCAAAGACCTATCAGTTCGTACCTGGACTTGTAGCTGTGGTGCAGCCCATAATCGAGATATAAATGCTGGTAAAAATCTTTTAAAACAGGGTAAATTAGATTTAGGTATAAGATAGACTATATAGGGTAGGGCTTACCCGAATTTACGCCTTTTGAGAGAACGTAAGACCTAACTTAATCTACCATTCGGTATGCTTTGAGTAGGCAATTCTCTATGAATAAGGAATCCACGTAGGCTTGCCCCGTGGAGCGTCAATGGACTTATGAAAACACTGTCCAGAGAGCTGGCGCCAGAAATTAGAGCTAACGCAATTTTGCCTGGTTCACATGAAACAAACCGCATAAAAAATATAATTGAAAGTCAGCTGGAACGGGGAGAATTTGACAGTTATGAAGAGGCACTTGACTTTAGGAGTAAAAATATACCATTTAAAAGATTGGGTAAGCCTGAGGAATTAGGTGATCTAGTTGCCTTCTTATCTTCGGGAAAATCAAGTTATATTAATGGAGCGGCAGTAGTCATAGATGGTGGGGGCGGCCGATCAAATCTTTAAAATATAAAAATAAATCACTGCTGGAGCAGTGGTAAAATGGATAAAGATATTGAAGTGATTATTGTTGACCATGATCCGATGATATGTCAGCTGCAGAAAGCTGAATAAACTGTTTTAACTTATAATTCTGCTGGAGAAATAAATTTTCTTCGGCAGAATTTTTCTTTATTTAAAAGAGAATCTATATTAAAATAGAATAAAGAAATATAAGACTTCTTTTTTTAAAAAAGATTTAAATGAGAAAACCTGGGAAATTTTTAAAATATATTGCAGCAAAAAAGGAGAATTATAATATGGAAAAAAACTATAAAAAAATCTCTATTATATTATTAACAGCAGCAGTAATTATAATCTGCAGTGGCAGTATTATGGCATTTTCTCAATATGAAAAAGATGTTTCGGATAGATTATATAATGATTTAGATAAAAAGTATCGAATAGAAAAATTTTCTTCTGATAGTGCTGAACAAAAAATACTTAATTGTCTTGTAAGTAATTTAGATAATAAAGAAATGAAAGAAGCTGGGTTTGAGATACATTATATTGATTCTGATGTAATTAATGCATATTATATAGGCAATGGAAAGATAATGTTATTTAGCGGACTGTTAAATAAATTAAAAACCGATGAACAGCTGGCAGGTCTTATTGCACATGAGATGGGCCATGCCTATTACAGACATCTATATAAAGACTTAGAAAATAATATGGGTGTATCTGTAATAGGATTAATCTTTAACTATTTTACTGATAATCAGTATGCAAATATTACAGGTATAGCTCAAAATTTGATAACTAAAGGATTTTCTAGAGAGCAGGAACAGGAAGCTGACCTTTTTGCAGTAGATTTAATGTTAAAATCAAATTATAACCCCCAGGGTTTAGTCGAATTAATGGAGATTTTCAAAGAAGAAAGTGGTGGAAGTAAACTTCTGGAATTTACTCAGACTCATCCCATTCCTGATACAAGGATAAAATATATTTCTGATTATATCGATAAAAAGACAGGAAAGAAAATAGGAGATGTATCAATTAAAGATACAGATAAAAACGATGATATTCCTGAGTTGAATAGAAATAAAAATGATCAAAAAACAGATGGAGGTAGTAAAGATTATATAACCAGCACAGATAGAATCGAGCTCAAACAAAAATTTTCAGATAAACATTTCAGCATTCAACTTCCAGAATCATGGAAATTGAATGAAATAAAAAAACAGAGGAGTGATGAATTATCAGCATATGAACTGGATAGTGAAGAGAAAAATGTTTCGGGAGTAATAAGGGTATTTGATTTAGGAAACAGAGAATTTATGGAAACTGCTGAAAAAAATTATAAATATCAGCTTATATCTGAGGAAAATTATGATGTAATAGATAGTGGAAAACTTAATTATAAAAAAGAGAGTTACTATGTTTATAAAGAAAATGATAATGAATATAAATATGAATATTTAATTTCTCTGACAGATAAAAAAATGCTGAAAGCTTTATTTTTTATGGATAAAAGTGTTAATAAAGAAAGCAAGGTTAAACTAGAAAAAATAGTTGAAAGTATATCAAATCTATAAAACGCGGTATTAGTTTTGAACAAAAGAGAACTGTTATAAAAAAAATTATTAGATTTGACGAATTTTCAAAAAAATGTTATATTATAGATAGAATAATTATTTTTTTCGGAGGAAAAATTCATGACTGCAAATAAAGCAAATGATATGTCGACAATGAGAATAGGAAATACACTTTTAATCTTGAGAGATTTATATGAAGGCGGTTTTGCCTCTAGATCAGACATCAGTAGATCAACCAGCTTAAGTTCGTCTGCTGTCACATCGATTACAAAAGAACTGCTGCAGAAAAAAATGATTGTGGAAAAAGAACCTGATAATGTAAGTGGTGTGGGCAGGCCGCGGAAACCTCTGTATATTAATGATAAAGACTGGTATGTTTTGGGAGTACATATTTCGGGAGATCAAAACTTAAAACTGGCGGTATTTAATCTGCTGCTGGAAAAAGTAGCCGAAAGAGAGTTTGAACTTGAAAGTTATAAACCAGAAGATGTTGTTAAAAAAATAATTTCAGCTTACAGTTCTCTTAAAGCTGAAATAAGCAAAAAAGGCAGATGTCTGGCTCTTGGACTGAGTATAACAGGTATTGTTGATAGAAAAAAAGGAAAATGTTATTTTTCTGAGATTTTAAAATGGGAAGATGTAGATATAAAAAATCTTTTTAAAGATAAAATTAATATTCCAATTATTATAGAAAGAGATGTTAATGCTCTGGCTCTTTCTGAACATATGATTATGGAAAAAAATGAGGTTCCAGATTCGCTTGCTGTAATAATGGTCGGCCGGGGAATGGGACTTGGGATGATAATTGATGGACAGATATACAGCGGTAATCTGGGAAGTGCAGGGGAAATATCACATATACTTTCAGTAGACAGTAGTTATAAAAAGAAATGTATCTGCGGCAAATCCGGGTGTATTTCTACAATTTTAAGCAAAAAAATGCTGATTGATAGAATTCATTCCCTATTAAAAAAGGTAAAAATAGAAGATTTTGATATAGAAAAGTTAGAAGAAGATCCACTTGAGTATTTAGCTCAGCTTAATGTTAAAAATGATAATAATTTAGACAAGGATTTTGTAGAGTCTGTCAGTTACCTGCTCAAGATTATAACAGAAATCTATGCACCTGAGAAATTAATATTAAGTTCAAATTATAATTTTACAGTTTCTAAAGAAGCAGAGATTAGGAGAATTTATAATAGAGAAATGACTCTTCCGCAGAGATTTATCAAAGATATTGAATTCAAAAGACATTCCAGTACAGAGTGGGCCAGAGGGGCTGCTTCTGTGGTTGTTCATGACCTTTTAAATAATTATTATCTCTGGAATTATGTTGAATAAAATTTTTATTTAATTATTTTTTCCTTTGAAAAAAATAATTAATGAAGGGAGGTATTAGAGGATATTTTTGTGCCTTTTTTAAAGTTTTAAAACCCAAAAGGAGTGGAAAAAATGAAAAAAATTGCTTCATTAGTATTAGTTTTATTTGTCCTGATGATATTGAGTGCTGGTGCAGAAGCAGAAGAATTGACTATTATGCATAGTGAGCCTCCACTGACTATGGATCCAGCAAATCACAGTGCTGGATATACTATGGCTGTTCTGTATCCTATGTATGAAACTTTAACTATGTTTAATGAAGAAATGGAAGTAGTTCCTTCATTAGCTACTTACTGGGAAGCATCAGAAAATGGTACTGAATGGACATATCAGATCAGAAAAGGAGTTAAATTTCATGATGGTTCAGAACTTAATGCCGAAGTTGTAAAAGCAAATTTCGAAAGAATTTTAAATCCTGATAATGGTCTTTCTACAAGATCTCGTTTCGCAGATGTCATAGAAAAAGTCGAAGTTTTAGACGATTATACTGTGAAGTTTAATTTGGAGAAACCATACCCGGCATTTCACCATTTAACTTCCATTCACAGTGGAGCTATTATTAGTCCTAAAGCACTTAAAAAAGGCAATGAATTTCTGGCAAGAAATGCTGTAGGAACCGGGCCATACAAGTTTGTTGAATGGGTCTCTGGAGAAAGAGTTGTTATGGAGAAAAATGAAAACTATTGGAAGGATAATAGTGATAGTGTAGAAAAAATGGTTTTCAAATGGTCTTCCGAAAAGTCTGTTAGAGTTATGGCTTTACAGTCAGGTGAAGTAGATGTTATTTTCCCAGTACCACCTGCATATGCAAATGTTATTGAAAATGCACCTAACTTAAAGTTATATGAAGAACCGAGTGATAAGACATTGTGGCTTGCTCTTAATACACTGCATGAACCGCTTGATAATGTAAAAGTTCGTCAGGCTCTTAATTATGCAACAGATAGAGAAGCAATGATAAAATCTCTTCTTTTTGGTCATGGTACAGCTGCAAATTCACCAATGGGACCAGTATCTTTTGGTTATGATCCGGAAACCCCTGCATATGAATATAATCTGGAAAAAGCGAGAGAGCTGCTTAAAGAAGCAGGTTATGAAGATGGATTTACTCTTCCCATAGCTGTACAGGAAGCAGAAACAAATATTGCTGAAGCTCTGCAGGGTATGTGGTCAGATATTGGAGTAGAAGTTGAAGTCAACAGAATGGAATATGGTCTCTGGGCAGATGAGGTATTTAGAGCGCCAGAGAATAACAAAGGTTATAGTGTAATCGCTTCCTGGGCTGCTTCTCTTGTAGATGCAGATGGATTTCTGACACCACTTTTCCATACAGACAGTTTTGCACCAGCTGGCGCCAACCTCGGATTTTATTCAAATAAAAAAGTAGACAGCCTTTTAGATGAAGCTGCAAGAACTGTAAATCCTGATAAGAGACTGGAACTTTATTCAGAAGCACAGAGAATTATTCAGGATGAAGCTGCACATGTATCATTATATTATGCAAATAGTCTTGCCGGTATGAACCAAAAAGTAAAAAATGTCTGGATGATGAGTGATATGCTTGTATTTAGAGATCCAGTAATTTCTGAATAATTAATCTAAAATTAGACCTGTGCCTTAACAGGGTACAGGTCTTCTTTTATAGGGAGGTAAAAATTTTGGGAAGTTATATTGCAAAAAAGCTGATTATGCTGCCTCTAGTATTATTAGTAGTATCATTTATAATATTTATGCTGCTTAGATTTATTCCCGGAGATCCTGCAAGACTGATGGCAGGACAGCAGGCAACACAGGAAGATGTAGAAATGATGAGGAGCCGTCTGGGACTTGATAAAAACATATTTCTTCAATATGGATTATTTCTTAAGAATGCTGTTCAGGGTGATTTAGGAAGTTCTATTCGGTC
Source organism: Halanaerobium sp. DL-01 (assembly GCF_003338615.1). Classification (NCBI taxonomy): domain Bacteria; kingdom Bacillati; phylum Bacillota; class Clostridia; order Halanaerobiales; family Halanaerobiaceae; genus Halanaerobium; species Halanaerobium sp. DL-01. Next base: position 28,215 of record NZ_QPJN01000025.1, on the reverse strand, counting down.
TAATAAACCTGTGATAGAAGAAATAGCTTCACGACTGCCAAATACTGCAGTTCTAGCTGTAAGCAGTTATACAATTGCAACACTGGTGGGGGTGACAGCTGGGGTTCTTGCGGCAGTATTCCAGTATTCATGGTTTGACCAGGGAGTTATGTTTTTTGCTATTTTAGGTGCATCTACCGCTAATTTCTGGCTGGCTTTACTCGGAATGAGTTTGTTTTCTGTTAAACTTGGTATTTTGCCGCTTATGGGAACAGGCACCTGGCAGCATCTTGTCTTACCAACACTATCACTTGCATTTTATCCAACAGCCCTCATTGCCCGCATGAGCCGCTCCAGTATGCTGGAAATTATAAGGCAGGATTATATAAGAACAGCTCGAGCAAAAGGATTAAAAGAAACTGTTGTATATATTAAACATGCTTTAAGAAATGCTTTTATACCGATCATAACTGTAATAGGACTTCAGTTTGGCGTTTTATTTGGTGGTGCAGTTGTAACAGAAACTGTCTTCAGCTGGCCCGGGATTGGACGGCTTCTTGTGGATTCTGTTCGTTATAGAGATTATCCACTTATACAGGGAACTGTACTGATGACAGTATTTATGGTTGTATTTATTAATTTTATGGTCGATTTAATTATAGTAAAAATAGATCCTCGAATAAGATTTGATTGAGAGGTGAATTAATTGTCTAATAATAAAGTTAAAAAAATATTTAATATTAATTTTCTTAAAAAAAGAAAAGGTATGGTTATTGGTGCTGTAATGGTTATTATTTTGATTTTAAGTGGAATATTTGCACCCTTTATTGCACCATATGATCCATATAATCAGGATCTGGGGAAAAGTTTTACTGCACCAAATGATGAACATATTTTTGGTACAGATCAATTTGGAAGAGATATTTTTTCGCGTGTTATTTATGGTATCAGAATAAGTATAATGGAGATATTCTTTTCAGTGGGCCTATCTCTGCTTATAGGTGTTCCACTTGGTCTGGTAGCCGGATATTTTGGAGGAAGAATTGATCAGATGATAATGTGGTTTCTGGATATTATATTTTCTTTTCCCGGCATTTTACTTGCTATACTAATAGTAAGTATTTTAGGACCTTCTCTAATAAATATGCTGATAGCTATTTCAATTTTTTCTGTTCCTATTTATGGTAGATTGAGCAGGAATCTGACCCTTTCTCTTAAACAGCAGGAATTTGTACTGGCTGCAAGAGCAATTGGTGCTAAAAAAGGTAGAATTATGTTTAAACATATTTTAAGAAATGCAGTAGCACCTCTACTTGTACAGGCAACATTAACTGCCGGAGGAGTGATACTGAGTGCATCTTCTCTCAGTTTTCTGGGGCTTGGAGTACAGCCTCCTATACCGGAATGGGGAGGATTAATAGGAAATGGAAGAAGCTTTATAGGTGTGGCACCATATATGTCGCTCTTTCCAGGTCTTGCAATTACCTATACTGTATTAGCATTTAATATTCTGGGTGATGGACTGAGAGATTATCTCGATCCCAAGTTAAAAAATAAAGAATAACATATAGAAGTGGGGCTGAAAAAATGAAGATTTTAGTTGGAATGATTCATCATGAATCAAATTCTTTTAATCCAGAGCTAACAGAGCTGGATGAATTTAAAATACTTAAAGGTGAAGAAGTTTTAGAAAACAGAGATATGTACAGCCATTCCAGCCTGAAGGGAATAATGGAAACTTTAAAGAAAAACAAATTTGAAATTGTACCTACAGCTGTTTTTTTACCCACCTCTGAAGGGGGTCTTGTCAGTGATGGGGCCTATCAAAAAATTAAAAAAATATATATAAATGAAATGGAAAAGCATAAAGATATTGATGGGGTTTGTCTAGCACTACATGGTTCTATGACTACAGAGAGTCATCTTGATGTTGAGGGGGATATTTTAAGTGAAACTCGTGCTTTTTTTGGAGATGATGTTTGGATAACTGCTGCTGTTGATATGCATGCTATGATAACAGATAAAATGATAAAAAATGCAGATGGACTTACAGCATATAGAACTGCTCCCCATGTTGATAAATATGAGACAGGTGTAAGAGCGGCTGATATGCTGCTTAAAGCTTTGAAGGAAAATATTGAATTAAAGATGTCTGGAGTTAAAATTCCCTATCTTGTTTCAGGTGAAAAATCAGAAGGCAGCAAATATCCAATGAATGAATTGCTAAAAAAACTTGAACTTGTAGATAAAAAAGAAAAAGTACTTAATTCTTCCTTCTGTTTGGGTTTTCCCTGGTCTGATGTTAAATTCAACACTGTTTCAGCACTGGTGGTCACTGAAGAAAGCAAAAAGATTGCTGATCAGGAAGCTAAATATTTGGCACGTCTATTCTGGGATAAAAGATATGATTTTAAATTTACCACACCAGCATATTCGCTGTCAGAATCACTTAAAATAGCTGCTGCAGAAGATGACAGTCCTGTTTTTATAATTGACTCAGGAGATAATCCGGGAGCAGGAAGCAGTCAGAAAATAGTTGAACCACTAATTTATTTAACAGAAAATAATTTCAAGAATGTATTATATGGTTCTGTCTGTGACAGAGAAGTTGTTGACTTACTCTCAGAGGCTGGCCCTGGTGTAAGAAAAGATATTTATTTGGGCCAGAAAAATAGTGATCCGAAATCAGGTAAAGTTAAATTCTGCTGTAAAGTAAAAAAGATAAGGTACTATAAAGGTATTAAATCTGTTTTAACTGATATAGATGGTATTGATGTGATAATTTCCAATCAAAAAGTTGTTATGACCGATCCCGAATTTGTGTTTAATTTTGATATTAAACTTGATAATTATAAAATAATAATGTTCAAAAGTGGATATCTGGCACCTGAATATCAGCCTTACTCTAAAAAAACACTGCTTGCTTTAACTCCAGGTTATACATATCAGGAGCTGGAAAAACTTCCATATAAAAATGTTAAAAGACCTATTTTTCCGGTTGATAAAATAGATAAAATTGAATTTGAAACTTTTTGCTGAGGTGATTGTATGAAAAAAACAACTTTAGAAATATGCTGTGCTTCAGCTGCTGATGCCGTAGAAGCAGAAAAAGGTGGAGCTGACAGAATTGAGTTAAATTCTGCAATGGTTTTTGGAGGTCTGACGCCCAGTATTGGTGATTTAATTGAAGCAAAAAAAAGGATTAATATTCCAGTAGTAGTTATGATAAGACCACGCAGTGGAGGTTTTTGCTGCAGTGAGATAGAATTTGAAGTAATGAAAAAAAATGCTGAAAAACTGCTTGCTGCTGGTGCAGATGGAATTGTTTTTGGAATTTTAAAGGAAGATGGCAGTCCTGATATAGAGAAAAATAAAATAATGAGAAAAATTGCTGGAGATAAAGAAGCTGTGTTTCACAGGGCTTTTGATATTGTTTCTGATCCCTTTGCCGCAGTTGACCAGCTGACAGATATCGGTATAGATCGAATACTGACAAGTGGACAGCAGGCTAAAGTTGAAGATGGTTTAAAGCTGGCCAGAGAAATAATTAATTATGCAGGTGACAGGATAGAGGTTCTTCTTGGTGGAGGAATAAGGGAACATAATGTAAAAAAAATAATTTTAAGAACAGGGGCAGAACAGATTCATCTTTCTGCATTTAAAGAAATATTTGATAATTCGGCTTCTCATCAAACAAAGGTTTCATTTAATGGTTTAAAATCTCTGCCAGAAAACAAGTATAAAATTACTGATAGTAAAAAAGTAAAAGCAGTAAAAAATAATATAAGTTAATTTAATCCCTAACTTTTCAGTTAGGGATTAAATGATGCGAAAATTATTATTTAATACTTTTTGAAGTGTAACCATGTTAGTTGATAGCTAATAAAAATACCCGGCGATGTGCCGGGTTAATAGCAGAAACCGTTTTATATTTTAATTTGGTTCTGTGACTATCAGGATAATCAAAATTTTATTATATGCAGTTTAAATCTAAAATAAATTAATGTTAAATATAATTACCAAGCGCCTTTATGACTTATATTTTTGGCAGCATTTTTTGTCCCCAACTCCATTGCCTCTAAATCTGTTTTTTCTTCCATTTTAGCTTTCAAAAAGCCAGCGATAAACGCGTCACCAGCTCCCATTGTATCTACTACATTAGTTTTGATGATTCCATATTTCAAAAAATCGTAGCCATTATATAAAATACTCCCATTTTCTCCCAAAGTAACTATTACATAATTTGCACCTTTTAAATGTATTTTTTTCATATAGGATCTAATAAAATCATCATCTTTTTGATAAGAAAAAAATGCATATTTTATATATTTTATTATTTTTTCTAATATATTATTTTCTAGTTTGTTAGCAAAATCAAAAGAAATGTCTAACCCATTATTGTGAAAATATTGTAAGTATTTATCTGTTTTACCCCAGAAACCAGAATGAACAAGATCATGTCCAAGTATAAAGTTTAAGTCTTCTTTTTTTAGTTCAAACTTGGTGAAGACCCCTTCATTATAATCACCTAAAATTCTTTCTCCATTGATTAGTTTTACTTCCGTAACAGCTGTTTTACCTTTTAGCTGTTTCAAATGGGTTATATTTACATTTTCTTTTTTTAAAGAATTTTTTAAAAAATTTCCATACTTATCATTTCCAATTACTCCAATATAAGAAGAATTACCATTCAATCTACTAAAATAGACAGCAACATTAACCGGATTTCCTCCAGGAAATAATTCATTAGTATTAATATATTTATCAATACAATTATCACCAACTGCAGCTAATTTCATAATCAATTTCCTTTCTTTAATATAGTGGGGTTTGATTTAAATCAAGATTGCGGAAATATTGTAATGATTTTTGAATAGCTATATCCCAAAATGGCCAAGAATGTTCACCTTCCCATTCCAAGAAAGTATATTGATAATCAAGTTTACTTATTTTGTTTTTGAATTCCAAATTTTGTTCATAAAGAAAATCATTTTTTCCGCATATTTGAATTATTTTTGGTTTTCTTATGTTTTGCTCTTTACTTTGTAATAATAAATATAAATCATCTTTTTTTGAGAGTTTAAGATTTTTATTTATTATTCCTTTTAATTCTTTAGATTGTATATCTTTATATTTTTCATTAATTACTTTATTAATGAATTGTTTCATATTTACTATTCCAGATAGAACAGCTACTGAATTAAATTTTTCATTATTTCTTAAAGCTATTTTAAGTGCACCATATCCTCCCATAGATTCACCAGCAATATATACGTTTTCTCTCTTAGTAGAGATTTTGAACCATTTTTTAATAATTTCAATAATTTCATTTGAAACATATGAGAAATAATTAATCCCATAACTTGTATTAAAATAAAAACTTCTTTGAACTTCTGGCATTACAATAAAAAAATTATATTTTTTTGAATAATATTCAATTTTAGTAAATCTAGTCCATTCAGATGAATTTCCTCCTAAACCATGTAAAAGTATTAGTAATTTAGGCGCATTTGTGAAGAGTGGTGTTACATCATTAGAAAGCTCAGGAATAATAATTTTAATATTTGTTGTCATTTTTAGTTTTTGTGAATAAATATCGCCTGAAAAAAAAGCCATAAAATCACCTCTACTGATATTAAAATAATAAGATATACTTAATAAATTTTAATTTTTTAGAATCAAATTTAATTGTGTTTTAAATATTTTTCTTAAGGAATGTTACCATCTAAATCAAATTTGATTTAGATGGTATATTTGTAAAAAACATATAAATAATAATTATATTAATTTTTAACCTTTTTTTTCTTGCTTTCCCAATAATAATATACAGGAAGTCCTGTTGTTACAACAATAATTGCACTTATTATTCCTTTAATCGGTGCCCATTGAAAAGTTGAAACAATTAATATACTACTTGATAACATTGCAAGTATTGTTGTGAGTTTCCAAACTGGCATTCTCCATAAAGGATTATATTTTTCTTTTTTGCGGTGCCAAAAAACAGTACCAAACGTTAAGAAGTTTTTTAGTAAAGCAACAAGAGTAAAATAACCTAATAAATCTGTTATATTTGAACCAAATATTAATATTATCCCAACTAAACATTGAATTAATATTGAAAAGGCAGGTGTTTCCCATTTGGGATGTACTTCAGCAAATTTTTTAAAAAATAAACCATCTTTAGCCATTGCATATTCAATTCTTGGTTGAAACATAATACAACTTGAAAGTGATCCAATAATTACAATTATTGCTACAATTGCAGTTGCTTTACCTGCAAATTGACCGATTATGGGCATTTTTGCAAACGCTTCTGCTACAGGAGCATTGGAAGATGTTAAAATTTCCATTGGCAGCAATCCTGTGATACTAAAAGTTAAAAGACTATAAAGTGCAATAATAATCAGAACAGTGACTATTAGAGCCTTTGGCATTGTTTTAGCCGGATCTTTTATTTCGCCTGTCATATAGCAGACGGCTCCCATACCATCATAAGACCATGTGGTTGCTGCAATTCCAGCAGCTAGAGCTATTAAACCTGTTGGAGCACTGGCCAATGGTGCAGCAAAAATTAATTCAGGTTTAAAATAAAATAAACCAAAACCAATTAATATGATGAAAGGGATAATTTTAAAGAAAGTTATGAATGTTTGAAAAATACCGCCGCCTTCTACAGAACGTAAGTGAATTATCATTAACACTAAAACAAAAAGTGTAGCTACAAGTTTGATACCTATACCCTGAATAGCTGGAAATAAGAACGATAAATAATTAGCTATTGCTAAGGCCATTATTGATATAGATGGTGGATCGGTGGCCCAGAAACTAATCCATCCTGTTAAGAAAGCAAGAGGTCTACTTCCTGCTTCTCTAAAATAAATATACTGACCGCCATTTTCAGGATAAGCAGTTGCTAATTCAGCATACACTAGATTTTGGGGGATCATTATTAATCCACCAATTAGGAATGCAATCACTGTCATATAAGCTGAGCCTGAAGCAGCAGCTACTTCTCCAACTGATGAAAAGATACCTGATCCAACCGTAGTCCCAACACCAAGAGCTATAGCTGCTCCTAAACCAAGCTTTCTTTTTAATTCCACTTCTTTTTTTGGTTTAATTAAATCAATATTCTCTTCTATTTTTTCTTTAATATCCATTTTTTTCCCCTTTCTTAGATAAATAATTTTTTATGTACATAATATAATTTAAATTATTAATTTTTTAATAATTTTTTTAGATTTTTAATAGCTTTCTTTGAATATAGTGAGGGATCATTAATATAAGAAGAAACTAGTTCAATTGTTAAATAACCTTTATAATTATAATAATCTAATTCCTCTAGGTATTCTTTTAAAGGAATATTACCTTCTCCCGGTATTAAGTGGATATCACTACATCCATTATTATCAACTAAATGAATATGATAGAGTTTATCTTTTAGTTTTTCTAAATAATTTGTCAACGGTTCTTGATGAACAAATGGAGGAACTACATCACACATTCCAAATATATATTCTGATTCTATTTCTTTGAAAATAGCTTTTAAGTCATTAGTCTCACGTATTACATTTGACTCATACATAGTTAATGGTTCAATAACTATTTTGTGTTTAATTGTTTCTGCATAATTTTTTATCACTTTTAAATTTGTTAATAATAAATCCCATATTTCTTTTTTAGAAAGATAATATCCTGCATGACCAGCAGATATTAATGTGAAATCTGCTCCCATTTTTTTCGCCATATCCATCGATAATTTTATATAATCTAAAGATTCTTTGCGAATTTTATTATCAATTGTCATCATATTAAAAGGATAGGCATTTAATTCAGGGGTATATCCAAAAACGGGAATTTCATATTTATCAATTAGATCTTTAATTTCTTTTATTTTTCCATTTTTCAAATCTGGTGCATATGCATGTGGTCTACCTCCCCATAATTCAATACCATCATAGCCAAATCTTTTAGCATCTCTAAAGGCATCTTCAAGACGTTTTCTAATATAACCTGAAGTAAACATACCTATTTTCATGTGCCACCTCTTTCTTGATTAATAAGATTCAATTCCACCATAATATCTTCTATCATCAGGATTATGTCCCTTACTTATTGATAAATAATAATAGAAATATTCTAGAGGTACAAAAAGAATAAAAGGAGCTAACATTGGATGTAACCCTTTAATATAATCTTCAATGTCAAAAATAATATAATTTTCACTAAACTTTTTAACAAAATTTAGAGCTCTTTTAGTGGTATGTCGAGTTTCATCGTTTCCAAGAATGAAAATGTAGGGAACATCTTTATCAACTACTTCTAAAGGACCATGTCTGAATTCAGCTGCGTTTAATGAGCTGCCATGAGTCCAAGTGAATTCAAGCATTGTAATAACACCTTCTTTATATCCTAGTGGAAGAGTTGCCCCAGAAGAAATAGTATATATAAAGGGCCATTTTGCAGCTTTTTTTCCTAATCTTTTTGATTTTTTTTCTGTTGTTTTCACTAGATTTTTTAATATAGAAGGTAATTTTTTAATATCTGATATAATTGTTCTTAATTCTTTGTTTTCTTCTTTCTTTAAAATAAACTTAATAGACAAATAATAAGTTAAAAGTAAATGAACTTCCCAAATACAATCAGCCTTATAAGCAATTAAATTTTCTGCAGATTTTGTTAGCAAATTTTCTTCTTCATTTTTAGTAAAACCTAAAGTGAAAGCACCTTGTTTTTTTGCTTTCATGATTGAGTCGGCAACTTCTTTAGTGTTTCCTGAATCGGATACACCAATAACTGCTGTTTGTTTATTTAAAAATTTTGGTGTTTGATCTAGAAAATCCCAACCGCTATATGAAGCACATTCTATGTTAGAATATTTTCTGAATAAAAGCTCTGCAGTTTGACAAGCGCATAATGGTGAGCCGCAAGCCACAAAATAAATTTTTTTTATATTTTGAGAATCCATTTTAGTAACAAGTTTTTCTATTTTAGGAAAATCTCTTTTTATTATAGTCTCCACTTCAGAAACCATATTATCGGTAACTAAAAAATCAACTTTATTTTTATCAATTTTTAACATCCAATTCATTCCTTTCAAAGATAAATTCATATTATATTTAAGTTTTTTCTTAAAAATTCCAAAGAATTCTTAATAGATTTATGGGGATTTTCCCAATAAATTGAATCATTTATTTCTAAAGTTAAAAAGTTATAGTAGTTATTTTTTTCAAGACAATTTATATATTTGTTAAGTGGAAGTTGTCCTTCACCTAATATCAAATGTCCAGAAGGATTTCCATCAGAAAAATGAATGTGTTTTATATTTTCTTTTAAAATCGAGAAATAATCCTCTATATTTTCCTTTGCTACTTCCATAGCAACTACATCAAGACAAACATCTAAATTATCAAATTCTACTTCTTTATAAAGATTTAATAGATCATCTCTATTTGTTATTAAATTAGATTCATATGGTTGAAGCTGTTCGATTACAATTTTTGTATTGTATTCAGATGCTAACTCTAAGATTTTATTTATACTGTCTACATTTTTCTCCCAATTTGATTTTAGGGGATGGTCTCTTAGTCCACAACCAGAGTTAATAAATAAATTATTACAATCGAGAATTTTTGCATCGCAGATTGACTTTTTTAAATAATCCAAAGTTATATTTCTTTCTTCAAGACTATTGCTGGATAAATTGAAAGGATAATTTAATAACTCAGGTGTATACATAATAGTCTTCATATTTAGACTATCTAATTTCTTTTTTATTCTTTTGAGGTAATTTTCAGCACTTAAAGAGTTATAAAAGCTTAGTCTAGAATAATGAGGACTACCAGCCCAGAATTCAATATTTTTAATATTGTTTTCTTTCATTGAATTTAAAAAATAATCAAATGAATATTGTAAATATTGAACATTCATAACGGAAAAGTTATCTAGGGTAATTTTTGACATTTATTCACCTCCTATCAAAACTTTATTTAGTGGATAGTGGGGTATCCCACTAAATAAATCCTATCATTTGTTTTTAAAAATGTCAATAATTTTTATAATTTTTTTATTATTTACATCATTTGGTTAATAAGATACAATATAAATGTATATTGTAAATTAGTATTATATAATTAAGGATGTGAAATAAATGAATATAAATTTTAATATAAATAAAAATAGCCATGTTCCAATTTATTTTCAAATTAGAAAAAAAATTAAAGAGGAAATTGAAAATAGATCTTTAAAACCGGGCAGTCAATTACCTTCTGAAAGAGAACTAAGCTCAAGTTTAGGGGTTAGTAGAGTTACTATTAGAAAGGCAATTCGTGGTCTTATTACAGAAGGATATTGTGAAAAAAGAGTTGGAAAAGGTATTTTTGTAAGCGAAAAAAAAATACCCACTAACGTTCATAATCTAGAAGGCACAACAGAATTTTTACAAAAAATAGATATTAATTTAGTTACCAAAGTAATTAGCAAAGATATAATAAGTCCTAAAAAAGAAATTATTGATAAATTAAACTTAAATTTAAATGATAAGGTTTTATTTCTTTCTAGATTAAGATATTTAAAAAATGAACCACTGATTTTTGAAACTACTTATTTATCTTTAAAAAAGTATCCAGGAATAGAAAATTATAATTTTGAAGGATCTCTTTATAATATATTGCGTGAAGAATATAATGTTTTTCCTAATAATGCAGAGGGCTTTTTTAATATTATTATGGCGGGTGAAAAAGAATCAGAGTTGTTAAATGTCCAATTAAATACACCACTTTTGGTTAAAGAAGCTGCAGTTTATTCTAAAGATAAACAAATAATCGAATATAATTCTACTTTTTTTAGAACTGATAAGTTTAAGTTTATAGTTGATTCTAAATTAGCTGATTAACTTTATCTTATTTGAATTTTGTCTATTTTGAAAGTGCCATTTGTTAATTTCATGAAGGCATCACTAATTACAGCAGTACCGGCTGTAATTATTCAGCTTATTTTGCTGCCGCTTATTGTGAAAAAAGTACAACCAGTACGAAGATTCAGTCAGGAGATGAAGGAGGGTTAAAAATGAAATATGATATTTTTTCTGTAGGTGACAATGTTGCTGATTATTATCGATCTGAAAAAAGAGTTTATGCTGGTGGTGGTGCATATAATGTGGCAGTTATGGCAGGCAGAATGGGTAAAAAAACCGCATATTTTGGTACCTTTGGGACAGATGAAAATGCAAAATTCCTTTTTGATAATTTAAAAAAATCCAGAGTTGCATATCCTCTTACAGATATTAAGAAGGGTAGAAATGCAGTATCAATAGTAGAGAATAAAAATGGGGAAAGTATAATTAATGGTGTGGATAAAGGAGTATATAAGAAACTGGACATAAATGATGCACAGTTAAAGATAATTGCCAATTCTGAGATTGTACATACAACAGCATATTCTTATTTTGAAGATTATATAAAAAAGTTAAGATTTAAGACAAAAATATCATTTGATTTTTCGTATATTAGAAAAAAAGAATATTTAAAAGAACTTCTGCGCAGAGTTAATTTCGCTTTTTTCTCTGAAGCAAAAGAGAGTGAAAATGAAGAAGAATTTCTTAAATGGGCCAGCGAACAGGGAGCCGAAGTAGTTATATTGACAAGAGGGAAAAATGAAGTTTTGATGAAATATGATGGTAAATTGGTAAAAAAAAGGGTTCCAGAAGTCGAAGTGGTAGATGATCTTGGTACAGGTGATGCATTTATAGCAGGGTTTTTATCTTCATCTCTAGAAGAGAAATCTTATGAAGAGTGTTTGGATACAGCAGTTAAAACAGCTGCTAAATACTGTCAAGTAAAAGGGTCACTTGGTGTTTCTAAACCTGCAGAAAAAGAAATAATTTTATTTCAGGATGTACATGCTGATAAATAAACTTAAAGGATTTCTGTATTTTTTATGGAATAATTATTTTGTGAAATAATAGTATTTAATATAAAATAATGGAATAAAGGGGTTTAGTCTATGCGTCTTGTTTTAACAGAAGATTTAAAAGAGAATATGACACTTGCCAAAGCAATATATGACAATGGAAATATTTTACTAAATAAGGGAGTGAAGAATCTTTATAAATATAAAGATAAACTGCTGGCAATAGGAGTAAAACATCTTTATGTGGAAGATGAATATTCAAGAGATATTAAAGTAGATGAAGTTATAAAAGAAAAAACAAGAAGAAAAGGAAAAGCTATCATAAAGAAGAATTTTGAAAAAATAAAAAAGGGTGTTTTTAATATCGATATTGAAGGATTTAAATCAGTTATTGAAGATATTCAGGCTGAATTGGAGATAAATGAAGATGTTCTCCTCAATCTGGCTGATATAAAAGCCACAAGCACCTATACTTATGATCATTCTGTAAATGTAGGGATTGTATGTATTGCACTTGGGAAAATTCTGAATTATTCCCCAGATGATCTTTTTAAACTTGGGATGGGAGGAATGCTGCATGATGTCGGCAAAGTTTTAATTCCTGAAAAAATACTAAATAAACCTGACCGTTTGGATGATTATGAATATAGTGTAATAAAAAAACATCCTCAGCTTGGTTTTGAACATCTGCAGCAGCTGGAAACTGTTAGTCCTCTGTCGAGAATAGTGGCTTATTCACACCATGAACGGGTTAATGGTTCGGGATATCCCCGCGGCCAAAAAGGAAATAATATTCATGAATTTGCCAGAATTGCTGCAATAGCAGATGTATTTGATGCTCTCACCAGTGATAGGGTATATAGAGATCGCTGGCCGACATATAGAGCTGCTGAATATATAATGAATAACACAGAAACACTTTTTGATTATGCATTTGTCAAAAAGTTTCTGCGCAAAATATCTTTTTATCCCAATGGATCAGAAGTTATTTTAAGCACTGGTGACCGGGGTATTATTTCCGAACAGAATATTGGTTTTCCTACACGTCCTATAGTTAGAATAATTGAAGATAAAGATGGAAAAAAGAAAATAAAAGAGCTGGATCTTATTAAACATCTGAACATTGTTGTAGAAAAAGTGATATTATAACTCAGCAGGTGAAAAAATAAGCAGAGATTAAGGGCTGACTCATTTAAACAGAGATCAACCCTTAAAATTTTTATCTAAAACAGCCAAGAAAACTCCATCTAAATCTTGTTTTTGATTTAGATGGAGAGGTTTACAAAAGCAAGCAGCTATTATTTTATTTTAATATTTTTAAATTTCTTTGTTTGTTCAGTTATTGCTGCTTCAGTAGGAAGTCTTTCAATACTGGAAGCACCAAAGAATCCAACCACATTTTCTGTCCTCTTGAGGACAAATTCTGCATCATCAGGCATTGCAATCGGACCACCATGGCAGATAACCATAACATCCGGATTAACACTTTTACCGGCGTCTGCTATATTCTGAACTTTTTTAACACTTTCTTCTAGAGTAAGAGCTGTCTCTGCCCCAATACTTCCACTGGTAGTTAAACCCATATGTGCCACCAGAACATCAGCTCCGGCCTCTGCCATTGCTTTTGCATCTTCTTCGTTAAATACATAGGGAGCAGTAAAGAGATCAAGCTTATGGGCTTTTCTTATCATTTCAATTTCCAGATCATACCCCATACCAGTTTCTTCTAGATTTTGTCTAAATACACCATCAATTAAACCCACAGTAGGAAAATTTTGAACTCCTGAAAAACCCATATTTTTCAAATCTTTTAGAAATATATCCATCAACCTAAAAGGATCAGTACCACATACTCCTGCAAGAACTGGAGTTTCTTTTGCAACGGGGAGTACTTCTGATGCCATCTCCACAACTATTCCATTGGCATCTCCATATGGCAGAAGACCTGCCAGAGATCCGCGACCAGCCATTCTGTATCTTCCAGAATTATAGATTATAATTAAATCCACTTCACCTTTTTGAGCAAACTTTGCTGATATACCTGTTCCAGCCCCTGCTCCTACAACAGTTCTGCCTCTATCTATTTCTTTTTGAAGACGTTTTCTTATTTCACTGCGTGTAAATGCCATTACCTTCATCCCCCTTTTATTGATTTTCAATCAAATTTATCAATTTCTTTGCCATCATTCTGGCAAATTCTTTATCATTTATATCAGTATCCTTTTCAATGACTTCCACTCGATCTTTATTTATTTTTTCCTTTAAAGTTTCAAAAAGAGTTTTATCTTCTTCAGGACCATAAAATGGCTGACCTTCCACATCAATCATTGAAACACCTTTTAAAGGCAGAAAGAGAGCAGTTTTTCCTTCTGCTTTATTTAATTTTTCTGCAATTATTTCGGCAAGTTTCCGATTTTCTTCTACAGTTGTCCGCATAAGTGTTACAGTTGGATTATGTTTATAAAGATTTCTGTCTTTAAATTTATCTGGTACAGAATCGATCGGACCAAAGTTGACCATATCTAAAGCTCCTGTAGATACAACCTGAGGAATTCCCTTTTTGCCTGCAGCTTCAAGTCTATCCGGGCCAGCAGATAAAACTCCACCAACAAGTTCATCACATAATTCTGTGGTAGTTATGTCCAGAACACCCTTAATAAACCCTTCTTCTACTAAACTTTCCATAGCTTTTCCACCGGTTCCAGTAGCATGGAAAACAAGAACTTCATATCCGTGTTCTTCAAGATATTTTCTGGCTTCTGTGACACACGGTGTGGTAACTCCAAACATTGTAGCAGCTATCAGTGGTTTGTGTTCTTTTAATTCAGGTTTACTTCCCTTAACCATACCAACTACTGCAAAAGCAGCATTTGCAAGAATTTGAGAAGAAAGGCTGTTAACTCCCAGTATATCCACAACTGAATACATCATTGTAATATCCTTAATACCAACATATGGTCTGGTATCTCCAGAAGCAAGAGTAGATACCATAACTTTTGGCACACCAACAGGTAATCTTTTCATAGCAGTAGTTCCAATAGTAGTACCGGCAGAACCGCCTAAAGAAATAATCCCATTGATTTTTTTATTTTTATAAAGGTTTTCGACGATTTCAGCAGCGCCATTTGACATAACTTCCATTGCCTGTCCCCGGTCTTCATCACTGCGCAGTTTTTCTATTGTCTTTCCGCCAGCAGCCGCCACCTCAGCTCTTCCAATATCAGGAGTAAAAAAAGGCTTTTCCATTACACCAGCATCAATAACAACTGTGCCCAGACCTTCTTTTTCTATTACATTTTTTACATATTGGAACTCTTCACCTTTAGTATCAAGTGTACCCAGAACAGCAATATTTTTCTCCATAATCAACCTCCTTTAGAATGAGAGTTTTCCAAAAAAATATTCCCTCCCTTCTCAAAAATTCCAAAATTTCCTGAGATAGTGAGAAAAGACCTGGAACTGTGGTGTTACTGATGGTTTTCTATAATTATTGTCCTACAAATATTCTAAATTGTCAAATTATTTTTAAAAAGGAGTTTCCCTAAAATTATTTTTAGAGTTACAAAAAAGAGATTTCGCTATAAATATAATTTTCAAACTCATATACTAGAAATTTCAATATACTAACATCACTTTCATCACTTTGTTTGGCAGCATAATTTAAAAAATGGGAAAAATTTCTTGTTGTTTTAATTTGAGTTTACATTAACAAAACTTTATGGTATTATTATAACCATAAAAAATTATTTTTGCTTTAAAGCAGTAAAGTATTAGAAAAAATGGTACAGAAATGCAAATTTTAAAGGAGGAATTAAAAAGATGAGCAGAAAAGTAGTGAGTATTGTTGCAATGATGGTGTTAATGGTCTCAATGTTAAGTATGTTTGCAGCAGCAGAATATCCAGAAAAAGCAGTTCAGTTTATTGTACCATGGTCTCCAGGTGGAGGTAGTGATACTTTAATGAGGATTGTGGCTAAACATGCAGAAAAATATCTGGGTGTACCGGTTCCGGTCATTAATAAACCTGGGGTTAGTGGTACAGTAGGGCTGCGCGAACTGAAAAATAAACCGGGTAATGGATATACCATTGGTCAGATTCATGAAGGTTTACTGGCAGCATATCATGTTGGAATAACAGATTTGAACTGGGATGATTTTATTCCTGTAGCAGCAATGACAAGTTCTCCTCAGTTTCTTGCCGTAAGAAAAGATGCACCTTATGATACTGTTGAAGAACTGGCAGAATATGCTAAAAATAATCCGGGAGAAATTAGTGTTGGTGTTACTTTAAAAGGTATACCACATATCTGGGCAGCAATTTTTGAAAAGGCACTTGATACCAAATTTAAGTATGTAAGCTATGAAGGTACAGGAGAAAGAGTGCAGGCACTTGCTGGTGGATTTATAGATATAGCCATGATTGATTATGCTTCAGGTAATCAGTTTGTCGAAAATGGAGATTTTAAATTTATTGCTTTTGCAAGTGAGGAGCGCTCTGAAAAAATGCCTGATATTCCAACACTTAGGGAAAAGGGTTATGATATGATCTGGACTGTACAGCGCGGTATAGTACTGCCAAAAGGAACTCCAGAAAATATTGTAAAAACATTAGAAGAAGCACTAAAAAAGACGGCTAATGATCCAGCGTATATTGAAGCAGTAGAAAAAACAGGATCAGAAGTTCAGTTTAGGGGACATGAAGATTATAAGGCATATCTAGAAAAATTAGATGCTGATATTGCTTCAGTAGCAGAAGAGATAAAATAAATTATATTATTTAGAAAAAATATTAATTTATACCTGCAGAGAGCTTATCACTTCTCTGCAGGTAATTTTATAATGATAGTAAAGGAGTAGGCTAATATGGGTGAATTGACAGCAGGTATTATATTTTTATTACTGAGTATAGTTATATTTATTCAAACATTTCAGCTTCCAGAATCTCAGTATGATCCACTTGGCCCGGCCGGATTTCCAAGATTAATAGTGGTCATTATGGGGATTTTAGCAGCTGCACTTATCATTAAAAAATTAAGAGCAAAAGATTTTAAAAAAATTGAATTTAATTTCAAAAAAATTTTTAGAGATTATAAGCTAATATTTATATCACTTTTTAATTTTTTGCTTTATATTTTGCTGATGAAATTTATAGGTTTTAGAATCTCTACATTTTTATTCGTTTTTCTAACTCAATTTATGATTGGACCAGAGGAGAAGAGTGGAAAAACATATTTTATAATAACTTCAATTGCTCTATTTTTAAGTCTGGGTTCATATTATTTTTTCCAGAGTTATTTGAGCGTTATTTTCCCACCAGGAATATTTTTTGAATAGAACTTAAATTTAATATAATTAATAAATGAGGGATGTCCAATGATAGAAATGCTGGTACTTGGATTTGAAGAAATCTTAAGTTTTCATTTACTTTTTAATATGTTTTTAGGAACACTGGCAGGTATTATAGCAGGTGCTATTCCAGGATTTACTATTACTATGGCTATTATTTTAACACTGCCATTTACATTTGGAATGTCACCAAATGTTGGCCTGGCAACAATGCTGGGAGTTTTTGTGGGCGGACTTTCTGGAGGTTTAATAACTGCATCATTGATCGGTATACCAGGTACCCCTTCTGCTGTAGCAACAACTTTTGATGCTTTTCCAATGGTGCAGAAAGGTCAGCCAGGTCGTGCACTTGGGATAGGAATATGGGCTTCGTTTTTTGGCTCTTTGATAAGCATGATCCTTTTAATTACTCTTGCTCCACAGGTAGCAAATCTTGCCATGAAGATTGGTCCATGGGAATATTTTTCTTTAATTGTTTTTGCTTTAACTATAATTGCAAGTATTACCGGTGATTCGGTTATAAAAGGTTTGCTTTCTGGTTCACTGGGGCTTTTAATAGCGACAGTAGGCCTTGATCCGATGAGTGGATTTACAAGATTTACTTTTGGTATTTTATTTTTGGAAGCAGGTGTACCGTTTTTAACAGTTTTAATTGGTGTATTCGCTGTTTCCAGACTGCTGACTGAACTTGAGGCAAAAGATGAGGTTAAATCTGGGGAAGAACTTGTGACAGGTAAAATAAAGTTCGAACCATTTGCAACTATGAAAGAAGTATTATCTCAGCCGTTTAATTTGATAAGATCATCTCTGATTGGTTCTTTAATTGGAGCAATTCCTGGTGCTGGAGCCAGTATCTCCAATATTCTTGCCTATGATCAGGCAAAAAAAGGTTCAAAACATCCAGAGCTTTTTGGTACAGGTATTGCAGATGGAATTATTGCATCTGAAGCCGGTAATAACTCCACAGCAGGTGGAGGTTTAATTCCCATGATTGCTCTTGGTATCCCGGGAAGTGCGGTTAGTGCAGTAATGCTTGCTGCCCTGCAGCTGCACGGTATTAATCCGGGCCCGATGTTGATAAGGAATAATCCGGATATTGTGGGTACAATATTTGTTGGATTTTTTGTTGCTACATTTTTTATGCTTATCATTCAGTTTTTTGGAGCAAGATTGTTTTTAAAGATAACAAAGATTCCCAAATATATTTTAGTTCCTACAGTTATGGCATTATGTGTGATCGGCTCATATCTATTAAATAATAGGTACTCTGATCTTTATATCCTATTTGTAATGGGAGTTGTCGGTTATTTTCTCAAAAAATATAATTTTGCACTGGCACCGGTTATTCTGGGAGTTATATTGGGTCCAATTGCAGAAACAAACTTAAGAAGAGCTATGATGACAAGTTCAGACTGGACTCTGTTTTTTACAAGACCAATTTCACTTGGATTTTTATTACTTGGTGTTATCTCGATTTTTTATGCTTACTGGCAGAATAATAAAATGAAGAAAAATAGGGCAGAGTCTTAAAAAATAAACTTAAACTAGAAATTAAATATTTGAAATCAATTAACCACACTTTGATCAAGAGGTGTGGTTTTTTCTTGAATGATTTGTGAAAAAAATGATTTTAAATTAAGCTGTATAAATCTTTAAAGGGATATAGTTTTTCATCTAGAAATATAATATCAGAGTTAAATATTTTGAAATTTTTTGAATTTGCCTGGGAGGAATTAAAATATGACCGAAGAGATTACTTTTGCTCTGGATATTGGAACAAGAACTATTATTGGACTGCTGGTAAAAAAAGAAGGAAAAAAATATAAAATTATAAACTCAGCTGTTAGTGAACATCAGACAAGGGCTATGCTTGATGGCCAAATTCACAATGTTGCTGATGTTGCTGCAGAGGTAAAGAAGGTAAAGGAGGAGCTGGAAGCTAAATCAGGCATTACTTTAAATAAAGCTGCTGTTGCTGCAGCTGGTCGTGCTCTAAAAACAGTTTCGGAAAGTGCTGAAATTGATCTGGAAAAAAGCAGATATATTAAAAATGGAGATGTTAATCGTCTGGAAATATTAGCAATTCAGGCAGCACAAAATCGTTTAAAAAAATCGGATAAAAAAGAAAACTTTTATTTAAATTATCATTTTGTCGGTTACACTGTCAGCAGTTATTATTTAGATAATATGGAAATAGGAAGTCTGGTTGGTCAGCGGGGCAAAAATTTGCGGGTAGATCTTGTAGCTACCTTTTTACCCAGAGTCGTAATAGATTCTCTACTGTCTGTTATCAGTAGTGTTGGTCTGGAGGTTGATCACATAACACTTGAGCCTATTGCTGCTTCTCAGGTAGTAATTCCAGAATCTATGAGAGGTTTTAATCTTGCTCTTGTAGATATAGGTGCTGGTACTTCTGACATAGCTGTAACCAAGGGAGGATCAATTATTGGTTATGATATGGTACCAACTGCTGGTGATGAAATAACAGAAAAAATATCCGAAAAATTTTTGATAGATTATAATTCTGCTGAAAAAATAAAATGCAGTTACGGTGAAAATGAAATTTTAAAAAGCAGAACTATTCTCGGTGACGAAATTGAAATCACTAGAGAAGACATAAAAAAAGCAGTGGAACCTGAACTGGATGATTTAACACATGCAGTTGCAGCCAGTATTTTGAAGATTAATAAAACACCGCCCCAGGCCGTTATATTTATAGGTGGAGGTAGTTTAACTCCTGAATTAAAAAATAAATTTGCAGAAAAAATTGATTTAATAGAAAGCCGAATTGGAATCAGGCATAAAGATGATCTTGATAATGTAGCAGGCGAGATTGATAATATCAATTCTGCACAGACACTGACACCGATCGGTATTGCTGTAACTGCTCGTGAAACAAAAAACAGGGCAGTTTTTATTGATGTTTCTGTAAATAATGAAGCTGTAAATCTGCTCAGCATATCTAAGCCAACAGTGGCTGATGCTCTGCTTGCTGCAGACATAGATATCGGAAAATTAACTGCATCTCCC
The DNA here is from genome assembly GCF_003338615.1 of Halanaerobium sp. DL-01. Classification (NCBI taxonomy): domain Bacteria; kingdom Bacillati; phylum Bacillota; class Clostridia; order Halanaerobiales; family Halanaerobiaceae; genus Halanaerobium; species Halanaerobium sp. DL-01. Next base: position 7,950 of record NZ_QPJN01000025.1, on the reverse strand, counting down.
GGTATGGGATTGACATGTACTGTTAATGGTAAAATGAAAGTAATAAAGGGGGAATTGGGCCAGCCCGGGGAGCTGCTCCTTAATGACAAAAAGGCAGAGCTTGATACAGAATTAAGCTCTGGAGATAATATAATATTTGAACCGGCTAAACCGGGCAAAAATGCAGAAGCATTGATAAAGGATGTTATTCCAGAAAAAGATATTGTTGATTATAATCTGTATTTAAACGGCAGTAAAAATCGTGTTGGTACAAAAATCTATCAAAATAATAAACTGCTCAGTCCTGACAGCATCCTTAAAGATGGTTCAGAAATAAACTACACAGTTCCCAGGACAATTAGAGATGGACTGTCTCAAATTCTTGAAATACCTTCTAAAAAGTTGGATAATAAAAAATTTAGCTTTTATTTTAATGGAAAAAAAGAAAAAATAACTGATTCTCTTTATATAATTAAAGAAAATGGCAGAGAGGTTAATCCAGATAGAAAACTGGAAAATAATCTTTATCTGGAAATAGAAGAAAAAAACACTCCAGGATTGACAGCTGCTTAATTTTTAAAATCTAAAGGACATAAAAATATAAACTTTGTTTTTAACGGCAGCAGTTTAAATATACCGGATAAAATATGGAAGCTGACAGTAAATGGAGAGGAAAAAGATCTTAATTATAAAATAAAAGAAGGTGACCAAATAGAGGCTGAATCTAAGCCACTCCAAGTTAGAGGAGTTTTTGAATATATAAATTATAATATATCAAAATCCATGCTGGACAGTTTAATAATTGAAATAAATGGCAGCAAAGCAGATTTATCAGCCCAAATAACTGAAGGAGATAAGCTTTATATTGCTCCTGATAAAAAATGAATTTTAAAAATCCAATCTAAATTTAATCTGATGTTTTATATAAGGAGGCAGAGATGTTTTATCCACTAAAATTTGATCATAAATATGTTGCTAAGATCTGGGGAGGTAGAAAATTAAAAAATTATAGAGATGACCTTCCTGATGGTGATATTGGTGAGAGCTGGGATATATCAGCTTATGATGATAAAATAAGTGTTGTAAAAAACGGAAAATTGGCAGGTAAAAATCTGAAAGAACTCTGTGAGTTGTTTCCGGTTCAGATACTGGGAGAAAAATTAAAAAACAGTGATTTCCCACTTTTAATAAAAATTATTGATGCACAGTCCAAACTTTCTATTCAGGTTCATCCTGATGAAGACTCTGCAGAAGATAATGAAAATGTATCAGCTAAAAATGAAGCCTGGTATATTATTGATGCTGAACCAGAATCTTATGTAATTGCTGGTACAAAAGACTGTTCGAAAAATGAATTTAAAAAAGCAGTAGAAAATAATGAGATTGATAATTATATTAATAAAATTAGGGTTAAAAAAGGCGATGTTTTTTTTGTTAAGGCAGGACTTCTGCATGCAATTGGACCGGGTGTATTTCTGGCAGAGGTACAGCAGAGCAGTGATACAACTTACAGAGTGTATGATTATGGAAGAGATAGGGAACTTCATCTTGATAAAGCTTTAGAAGCAATTGATTTTGGGGTTCAAGCTGAAAGAAGAAAAGGACTTAAAGTTGAAAATGACAGTTATAATATTACATATTATTGTTTAAACAAAAAGTTTGCCCTGGATATGATCGAAATAAACAGCAGCTACAGAAGTTCCGGGGAAAAGAACCGTTTTTATATTTATACAGCTGTAAAAGGTAGTGGAACAATAAACTGGAATGATAAATCTTTAGAAATTAAAGAAGCTGATAGTATTTTAATACCCGCCTATGCCGGAGAATACAGCATAACAGGTGAGCTGATATTATTGAGAAGTTATGTGCCAGATATAAAGAAGACAGAAACAGATATTTTGAGTATTATTGAATAGAAGCAGATTTTAGCTGTGTTAGTGAACCTCTCCATCTAAATTAAAAAACAAGATTTAGATGGAGTTTTCTTGGCTGTTTTAGATAAATTTTTTATAAAAGAAGAAAGTGTGGGCCTAAATATGTCACAAATAAAAGTTGGATTGCCAGCAGCATTATTATATTATTATTATTTTCCCTTCTGGTTTAAATTATTTGATGAACTAAATATAGAGCTTGTAGTTTCTGATAATACTTCTCGGAAACTCCTTGATAAAGGTACAAAAAATGCAATTTCAGAAATATGTGTTCCCATAAAAATTATGGTAGGACATATATTAAACTTAAAGGAAAAGGAAGTAGATTACATATATTTACCAAGATTTAAATCACTAAAAAAAGGAACTGTAATGTGTCCTAAATTTTTGGGACTGCCTGATTTAATCAAACATACCTTTCCAGAATTTAAAAATATTATTATATCTGATATAATTAAATCAAAGAGTGATAATATTTCTCAGTATCATAATTTTATTAATCTTAAGGAAAAGTTGAACAGATCAAAATTTGATATGAAATCTGCCCTTAAAAAATCAGCACTTTTTTGGGAGAGATTTAGAGAATTATTATTTTCTGGTTATTTAATTGATGATTTTTTAAAAGCAAATAATATAAAAAGTCTGGAAAAAATTATTGCCGATCTGGAGCAATCTTCTCTGCTGCCCCAGAGCAAGCAGCAGGAAAGCTTCGGCAGAGAGGAATTTATTGATATTGCACTGATTGGATATGTTTATAATGTTTATGACAGTTATATAAACATGGATATAATTAAAAAATGTAAAGAGTTGGGAGTTAGAGTCCATACTTTTTCGATGGTAAAAGAAGAAATTATTGAGTCAGAATTAAAAAAATTGCGCAAGCCAATGTTCTGGGAGTTTACAAATAAATTGTATGGAGCCTGTGAATATTATCTTAAAAATAAGCGGATAGATGGAATCATTCATTTAACTGCTTTTGGCTGTGGCCCTGATTCAGTTTTAAGCCAGATTCTAGAGTTTGATGCAAAAAATTATAATAAACCCTTTATGACTCTGAGGATTGATGAACAGACCGGTGAAAGCCATATAATTACAAGAATAGAAGCATTTGTAGATCTATTGAGGTTAAAAAAGGAGGAGTGCTGAATGAAGCTTTCATTTCCTTATATGGGGCCAACAATAGTATATGCAAAACTGCTGGAGCTGCTGGGACATGATATAGTAATGCCTCCCAGACCTAATCAGGAAGTAATTGATTTAGGTGTAAAATACAGCCCTGAATTTGCTTGTTTCCCCTTTAAGGTTATTACCGGCACATATCTTAAACTGATGGAGGAAGATGTAGATACATTTGTTACAAGTGGTGGACACGGTCCCTGCCGGGCCGGATATTATGGTGAAGCACACAAAAGAATTTTAGCTGATTTAGGTTATGATGTGGAAATGATAATAATTGATGCACCTTCAGATGATTATAAGTATTTTTATAATATATTAAAAAAGCTGAAAGGAAATAATTCATGGATTAAAGTATTACAGACTATCAATATAGTTTATAAAATGGCACAGGCTCTGGATGAACTGGAAAGAAAAGTGGAAATCTTAAGAGCCTATAATAAAAACTCAAAATTTAATAAGATCTGGATGGATATTGAAAAAAATTTTTATAAAATTAAAAATTTATCAGATGTAAAAAACTTAAAAGCAAAATATATTGATAAACTGTCAGAATTTAACAATACCATTCCAGCTGAAAAAGAAAGATACCGCATTGGTATTGTTGGAGAAATATTTGTAGTTCTGGAGAAGTCTATAAATTATCAGATTGAAGAAAAGGTAAACTATTTTGGATTTGAAACCGAAAGATCTCAATATTTATCTGAATGGATAAAAGAAAATATAATACCTTTTGCCGGCAGAGATCTGGAAAAAATAGCGAATAAGGGCAGAGAATTTATTGAGATCAATATAGGCGGCCATGCACGAGAAAACATCGGACATATTCTGGATTTTAAAGAAAGGGGTTTTGATGGAATTATACATTTAAAACCATTTGCCTGTCTGCCGGAATTAATATCTCAGAGTGTTGCGGATTCAATATCCGAAAAATATGATATTCCCATTCTCACTATTTCAATAGATGAGCAGACTGCTGATGCTAATATTTTGACCAGAATAGAGGCTTTTTTAGATATGATTAGAGAAAAGAGGTACAGGGAGGTTGTTTGAGTGGAAAATTTGTATTTAGGTGTCGATATTGGTTCAGTCAGCATCAATATAGTTGCACTGGATAAAAATAATGAGCTTATGTTTAAATTATATGAACGAAATTCAGGAAATCCAATTGATGTGGTAAAAAACGGGTTAAAACAATTTAAGAAAAAAATTAATTTTGATAAATACCGAATGGGAGGAGTTGGAGTAACAGGAAGCGGACGGCAGCTAATTGCTTATGTTCTTGGAGCAGATACTGTAAAAAATGAAATAACTGCCCATGCAAGAGCTGCGACATATTATTATCCTGATGTTGGTACAATTTTCGAAATAGGTGGTCAGGATTCCAAATTAATAATTGTTGAGGATGGACTAGCCGTTGATTTTGCAATGAATACAGTCTGTGCAGCAGGCACAGGTTCATTTTTGGACCACCAGGCTGAAAGGCTTGGCATACCTATTGAAGAATTTGGCGGTCTGGCCCTTGAGGCTGAGCGAGATGTTCGCATTGCAGGTAGGTGTACGGTATTTGCAGAATCTGATATGATCTCAAAACAGCAGTATGGGTTTACCAAACCAGAGATAATTAAGGGACTTTCTGAAGCGCTTGTCAGAAATTATATGAACAATTTGGTTCGAAACAGAGTTTTAAAAGAAAAATATATATTTCAGGGAGGTGTTGCTGCTAATGCAGGTATAAAAGCCGCTTTTGAGGAAGAGCTGGATGCAGAAATAATTGTGCCGGAATATTATGATGTTATGGGTGCAGTAGGTATTGCAATGCTGGCCAGGAGAGATATTTTAAGAAATAAAATCAAAACAGGGTTTAGAGGTTTTGAAATAACAACTGAAGAGTTTAAGACCAGGAGTTTTCAGTGTGGAGAATGTGCTAACAATTGTGAGGTTATAGAAGTTATTGCTGATGAAAAAATAATAGCAGTTACTGGTGACAGATGTGGAAAATGGACTGCTTCACTGGAAGACAGGGTTAGAATGGATTTAAACAGAAGAGATGCAAGCAGTAATTTACAAAAAAATCAGTCTAAACATAAGAGTGAAAATGATATTTACAAAAATAATGAAGATAAAGAAAAAATAGTGAGGCAGGAATTAGAAGAACTTGAAAGAAGTGAAGAGATAAGTGGTATTAAAAAATAATAAAAGGTTAAAATAGGCTGGTGAAAAAATGGATTACAGAATTGAAAAAGATAGTCTTGGCGAAGTTAAAGTTCCAGGAAATAGGTATTATGGTGCTCAGACAGAAAGAGCCAGAAAAAATTTTCCTATTGGGGAAGAAAAAATACCTAAAGAGATTATTAATGCTTATGCAGTTATTAAAAAATCTGCAGCTGCTGCCAATCATGATTTAGGTCTGCTGGATAAGACCAAAAGAGATTATATTATTAAAGCCGCTGAAGAAATAACAGCAGGTGTTTTAGATGATAATTTCCCCCTGGCAGTTTGGCAGACTGGTTCAGGTACTCAGACCAACATGAATGTTAATGAAGTTATAAGTAACCGTATTTCTGAACTTGCAGGAGAAGAGATTGGAAGCAAAAAACCGGTGCACCCCAATGATCATGTAAATATGTCTCAGTCTTCCAATGATACGTTTCCTACAGCTATGTCTGTAGCAGCAGCATTAAAAATAGAAAACGAACTTTTTCCTGTATTGGAAAATTTAATCTCTGTTTTAAATAAAAAAGCGGATGAGTTTAAAGATATTGTAAAAGTAGGACGCACCCATCTTATGGATGCGACTCCCATTAAACTTGGTCAGGAATTTGAGGCATTTTCAGCTCAGGCTGAACAGAGTCTGACAGTTATAGAAGATGCTTTAAAATATATAAAACATCTTCCAATTGGCGGAACTGCAGTTGGAACAGGTTTAAATACTAAAGCTAATTTTGATAAAACAATTATAAAATATATAAATAAAGAAACAGGACTGAAATTTGAGCCAATGAAGAGCAAATCAGCAGGTATTGCCGCCCACGATAGTTTTGTAAATCTTAGTGGAGCCCTAAAAACTTTTGCATCTTTTTTAATGAAGTTAGGTAATGATATCCGCTGGTTATCATCTGGCCCAAGATGTGGTATAGGAGAGATAAAAATACCGAAAAATGAACCGGGAAGTTCTATTATGCCGGGTAAAGTTAATCCAACTCAGGCGGAGGCACTGGTACAGGTTGCTGTACAGGTTATGGCAAATGATACAGCTGTTAATATAGGTGGAGGTAGTGGTAATTTTCAGTTAAATGTCTGTAAACCTCTAATAATTTATAATATTCTTCAGTCTGTAACTCTGCTGACAGATGCAGTAGATTCATTTAACATAAGATGTCTTGAAGGAATTGAAGCAGACAATGAAAAAATAGAAAATTATCTTGATCAGTCACTGATGCTTGTCACAGCCTTAAATCCTGTACTTGGATATGATAGGGCAGCCGAAATAGCTGGTAAAGCTTATAAAGAAAATATAACTCTCAAAAATGCTGCTGTTTCTCTCGGCTATCTTACAGAAAAAGAATTTGACAGCTATGTTGATCCTAAAAAAATGGCAGAACCCAATTTATAAATAAAGCAAAATTTTGCAGTAATGAAAATATTAATAGCTATATATAAGGGGGACAAACATGAAGTTAGAATTAGAAAGAGAAAAAATTATAAAGTATGGAAAGAAGCTGGTTACTTCTGGGTTAACAAAAGGAACAGGCGGCAATTTGAGTATCTATAATCCTGAAAGAGGACTTATGACTATTAGTCCGAGCGGTATAGATTACTTTGATATCAGATTAGAAGATGTTGTTGTAATGGACCTAGAGGGTAATGTAGTTGAAGGCCGCAGAAAGCCGTCAAGTGAATATGCTATGCATAAAATATTTTACAAAAAAAGAGATGATATTTTTTCAGTGGTACACTGTCATTCAGTTTATTCCACAACTATTTCAATTTTAAGAGAACAGATTCCGGCTTCTCATTACATGATAGCACTGGCTGGAAAAAATATAAGGTGTGCTGAATATGCTACATATGGAACAAAAGAACTGGCAGAAAATGCATTTGCAGCTATGGAAGATCGATATGGGGTTCTGCTGGCAAATCATGGCCTCCTAACTGGTGCAGACTGTATTGAAAATGCATTTAATACAGCTGAAGAATTAGAATATGTTGCAGAAACATATTATAGAGCCAGATCAATTGGTGAGCCTGTCATTTTATCTGATAATGAAATGAAAAAAATGCAGAAGAAATTTAAGACATATGGACAGGCACGTAGTTAATTAATTTGATTTAACTACCATTGCTGATGTTAAAGAAAATAGGGCAGATTTTATATTAGAGAGAATAGATCATATATTTATTTGATATATCCATAATTTTATTGAATTATTATTCATATAGAATGATATTCGTGATAAATATTTTATTTCAATAGCAGTTGAAGAAAAAATTGAAAAGTTAGATAAAAAATATAATGCTATTGGTATAGATTTGGGATTAAAAGAATTTGCTATTACTTCTAATGGTGAAAAAATAACTAATCCTAGAGTATTAAAGAAATATGAGAAGAAAATAGCTAGACTTCAAAGAAGTTTAGCAAGAAAAGAAAAAGGTTCTAGTAATTGGAATAAAGCTAAAAAGAAACTAGCAAAAGTTAATGAGAAAGTAGCTAATATAAGAAAAGATTTTCTTCATAAGTTGTCAACTAAACTAATTTGTGAAAATCAAACAATATGTTTAGAAACACTTCAAGTGAAGAATATGCTTAAAAACCAGAATTTAGCTAAATCAATATCTGATGTTAGTTGGAGTAAATTTGTTG
>NZ_QPJN01000024.1:0-40362 GCF_003338615.1 Halanaerobium sp. DL-01 | reverse complement strand
TTTTTTGTTCCCCGATAGCTCAGTTGGTAGAGCAGATGGCTGTTAACCATCGAGTCGCAAGTTCGAGTCTTGCTCGGGGAGCCATTTTTATTTTAAGACCTTTATTGGTCTTTTTTTATTTAATATTATTTTTACTTCATTTTGTTCAAAATTTTACATATCTCTATTATATTTTATTACTATGTAATATTGCTTTGAATTATTCTCCTGAGTTACTTTTAGATGATCATATATATTAAATATACTAAATAGATGTTTTTGTGAAAATTGTTTGACAAATTTGAAAACTAATGATATAATTTTCTTGAAAAGAAGTTTAAAAAAGAATATAACAAGGTGGAGACTTGGAGAAAGCCTTATTGATGACTAAGGGGAATAACTATGCTATAATAAATATAAGTTATTTATTTTTAGTTTTCAATAGGGCTTTTTCTGTGTTTAAATCTAAAATATATGAAAGGAGGCAGTAGGTAAAGAAAGCAGGTAGTAGTTAGGTTAATCATTTTAAAATAAAATATTAACTAGGAGGAGACTAAAAATGGCTGGATTATTTAATTTAGGACTTATTTTATCAGCATTTGGTGGCGGTGTTTTTGGTGCAGCTTTAGGGGCTTTGAATTCATTTATCTTTTGTGGATTTTTAGTTATTGCTGGTGAAGCTATCTCTGTTGCGAGTGGAGTAGGATCTTTTACAAACGCAATTGGCTTTGGTACCTGGTTTGGACCTCACATTGGATTTGCCGCTGGTGCAGCTGCAGCAGCATATGCAGCTAGAAAAGGTTATGTAGAAGGAAGAGATATTATAACACCACTGATGAAATTTAAAGATCCCAGTGTACTTTTGGTAGGTGGACTTTTTGGTATATTAGGTTATTTTGTAAATGGTATTATAGCAGGTGTTGGGACTCCTACTGATACAATTGCTTTAACAGTTGTTATTTCTGCAATAATTAAACGTGTTATGTTCAGTGATACCGGGGTAATTGGTACATATAACCCCGAACATGGAGATTCCAGATGGTCACCAAGTGAAGATATTGCCTGGCTTCCTTTCCAGATGCATGCTGGAGAATTGTTAATGATAGGACTTGGCGTAGGATTAGTATCAAGTAAGATTTCATTAATTACAGGTAGTTCTTTTATTGGTTTTGGTATTGCAGCTGCTTCTCTAATTATATTATCTACTATTGGTGGATCTCCAGTAACCCACCATATTGCTTTACCTGCTGCTTTAGCGGCTATGGCTACAGGTAGTGTAATTGTAGGAGGTATTTTTGGCATTTTAGGAGCTTTTCTGGGTGAATTTTTTGCAAGGCTATTTTATGACTGGGGAGATACACATATTGATCCTCCTGCAGCCACTATAGCAACTTTAACTACTGTTGTTATGCTTTTCCTTCAGTAATTAATATCAAAATATATTAATATTAATATAGATCGACAAATATTAAAAAAGGAGTTGATCATTTTGGATAAGTATATTTTAGCTATTGATCAGGGGACCACCAGTTCGAGGGCAATGATTTTTAACCATGAAGGTGAAGTTGTTAATGCAGCTCAGAAAGAGTTTACACAGTATTATCCAAAGCCTGGCTGGGTGGAACATGATCCGGATGAAATCTGGGGTACTACTTTAGGTGTAATTGCTGATGCTTTAGGAAAAGCAAATATTAAGCCAGCACAAATTGCCGGTATTGGAATCACAAATCAGCGTGAAACTACAGTAGTCTGGGATGCTGAGACAGGCAAACCTATTCATAATGCAATAGTATGGCAGGATAGAAGAACAGCTTCTATCTGTGATGATCTAAAAGATAAAGGACTGGAAGAAAAGATCAAAAACAAAACAGGACTTGTTGTTGATGCATATTTTTCCGGCACAAAAATAAAGTGGCTTCTTGATAATGTGGAAGGAGCCAGAGAAAAGGCTGAGGCTGGTAAACTTCGTTTTGGTACTATAGATACCTGGTTGATCTGGAAACTTTCAGGAGGAGAAACACATGTAACAGATTATTCTAATGCTTCTCGTACTTTAGTTTATAATATATTTGACCTTAAGTGGGATGAGGAAATGTTAGAAATTTTAGATATACCAAAATCAATGCTGCCAGAAGTGAAAGCTTCCAGTGAAGTTTATGGTAAAACTATAGACTACCATTTTTTCGGAGAAAATGTACCGATAGCAGGTATTGCCGGTGACCAGCAGGCAGCAACATTTGGCCAGGTATGTTATGAAAGAGGTATGGCAAAAAACACTTATGGTACAGGCTGTTTTATGCTGATGAATACAGGAGAAGAAGCAGTAAAATCAGAACATGGGCTTTTAACAACAATTGCCTGGGGTCTTGATGGTAAAGTAAACTATGCGCTGGAAGGTTCAATCTTTATTGCTGGAGCTGCAATTCAGTGGTTAAGAGATGAACTGAATATTATTGATTCTTCACCTGATTCAGAATATTTTGCTCGTAAAGTAGATGATACAGGTGGAGTATATGTTGTACCTGCCTTTGCAGGTTTAGGTGCTCCATACTGGGATATGTATGCAAGAGGAACAATTGTTGGTCTAACAAGGGGATCATCAAAAGAACACTTAATTAGAGCGACACTTGAGTCAATAGCATATCAGACAAGGGATGTACTTGAAGCTATGGAAGCTGATTCAGGAATAGAACTGAAGACACTGCGTGTAGATGGTGGAGCAGCCATGAATGATTTCTTAATGGAATTTCAGGCTGATATACTTGGTGTGGAAGTAGAAAGGCCTGTTATAAATGAAACTACAGCTTTAGGAGCAGCCTATCTGGCCGGACTTGCAGTTGGTTACTGGGATAATTTAGATGAACTTGTAGCCAAATGGGATAGAGATAAACTGTTTGTACCAAGTATGGCAGAAGAAAAGAAAGAAAAGCTCTACTCAAATTGGAAGCGCGCTGTAGAAAGAGCTCAGGGTTGGTCAGAAGAATAAAATAGTTTAATATACAGCAAAATACATTAAATTAGAATAAAATACACTTAATTACGGTTTAGGCTGGAGAAATGGAGAAAGCTCAATCCGGATAGCATAGGATATCTATGTCTATCTGGTTGAGTTTTTTTTACTCTCAATTTTTAATAAATATAAAATAATTATGTAAGTAGTTTAAGGAGGTTATTTAATTGAGTAATAAAAAATATGATATAATAATTGTTGGAGGAGGTGTATCCGGGTGTGCAGTTGCCTGGAAACTTTCAAGATATAATTTGAATGTTTTACTTTTAGAAAAAGAACCTGATCTTGCATCCGGTACAACAAAGGCAAATACAGCAATAATACATGCTGGATACAATGCAGATCCGAATAAACTAAAGGGGCGTTTAAATGTTAAAGGAAATGTGGAAATCAAACAAATAGCTAAAGATTTAAGTATACCGTTTAAAGAAATTGGTTCACTTGTTGTAGGTGTTAAGGGTGATGATTTAAGCATACTTGATGAACTTTTAGAAAAAGGAAAGAAAAATAAAGTTGAAGGTTTAAAGATTGTAGATAAAGAATGGCTGCGGGAAAATGAGCCACATTTAACTAAAGATGCCGAAGCAGCTCTTTGGGCGCCAACTGCAGGAATAACTACTCCCTGGGAATTTGCACTTGCAATGGCTGAAAATGCTGTGGCAAATGGAGTTGAAATAGAATTAGAAACAGAAGTTTTAGATGTTTTAACAGAAGATGGTAATGTTGTTGGTGTAAAAACAAACAGAGGTAATTTTGGGGCTAATTATGTTATAAATGCTGCCGGTTTGTATGCAGATGATGTTGCCAGAATGGTTGGAATTGAAAAAATTGAAATACGCCCGCGCAAGGGTGAATATTATATTTATGATAAGGCTAAAGATTTTGATGTTAATCATGTTATTTTTCCAATACCAACACCTATTTCAAAGGGAATTGTTGTTACAAGGACAATAGAAAACAATTTATTAATTGGACCAACTTCAGATCCGATAGATGATAAAACTGATTTATCAACAACACCTGAAGGGCTGGAAAAAGTTTATAATGGTGCTAAAAAGCTGTTCCCTGATTTAACATTAAAAGATACTATACGGGTATTTGCAGGTCTAAGAGCTGCTGATAAAACTGAAGACTTTGTAATAGAAGCTGCTGACAATGTACATGGATTTATCAATGTGGCTGGAATTCAGTCTCCAGGTCTATCATCTGCTACTGCCATTGCTGATATGACTCTTGATATTCTGGAAGATGAAGGTCTTAAACTGGAAGAAAAGAAAAATGTTATAGAAAAAAGAGAAGAGCCAGTAAGATTTTACGAAATGAGCAATGAAGAAAGAGCTAAAATGGTAGAAAAAGATAAAAAGTATGGAAAAATAATCTGTCGCTGTGAAACAGTTTCATATAAGGAGATACTGGATGCAATACATGGTCCAATTGGTGCAAGAACAGTAAATGCTGTTAAAAGAAGAACAAGAGCCGGTGCAGGAAGATGTCAGGGTGGGTTTTGTGGCCCAAGAGTGTTAGAAATTCTGTCTGAAGAATTAGGAATCGACCCTACAGAGGTTAAACAGGAAGAAACTAATTCGCAAATTATTGAATATAAAATTAAAGAGCTACTTGGAAGCAAGGTGATGGATAATGCTTAAACTTAAAAAAGATGTTGTAGTAATTGGTGGAGGTCCAGCAGGACTGGCTGCAGCAGTTAAAGTGTTTGATAATGGTGTGGAAGATGTAATGATTTTGGAAAGAGATTTTGAGTTGGGAGGAATTTTACCCCAGTGTATTCATAATGGTTTTGGACTTCATCATTTTAAAGAAGAATTAACAGGGCCAGAATATGCCCAGAGATTTATAGATGATGTTGAGGACAGAGATATTGAGGTTAAATTAGATACCATGGTGCTGGATGTCAGTCCGGATAGAAAAGTATATGCCATGAATAGAGAAGATGGTTTTCTAGAGATTGAAGCTGGTGCAGTTATACTTGCCATGGGGTGTAGAGAAAGAACTGCTGGTGCGATTGGAATTCCTGGCACCAGACCTGCAGGTGTATTGACAGCCGGTACAGCACAGAGATATACAAATATAGAAGGTCTGCTGCCGGGTAAAGAAGTTGTAATACTTGGTTCTGGAGATATTGGATTAATCATGGCCCGAAGAATGCGATTAGAAGGAGCTGATGTAAAAGCAGTTTGCGAAATTCTTCCTTATACTGGTGGTTTAACCAGAAATGTTGTTCAGTGTTTACAGGATTATGATATACCACTTTTATTAAATCATACAGTAACCAGAATTGAAGGTAATGAAAGGTTAGAGGCAGTCGAAATATCAGAAGTAGATGAAAATTTGAAACCAATACCAGGTACTGAGGAGAGAATAGAAGCCGATACACTTCTGCTGTCTGTAGGTTTAATACCTGAAAATGAGCTTTCTAAAAAAGCTGATGTTGTTCTGGATGATAGAACAGGCGGAGCTATTGTCAATGAAGGTAGAGAGACTAATGTTGAAGGTATCTTTGCCTGTGGTAATGTTCTGCATGTACATGATTTAGTTGATTGGGTTACCCAGGAAGCAGAAATAGCCGGTGACTGGGCTGCAAAATATGTTAAAGGTGATATGAGAAGATCTGATAGTAAAATAAAAATAAATGCAGGAAAGAATGTTTCATATGTTATACCGCAAAATATTGAACTGGAAGATAAAGATAGAAAACGTATACCGCTCTATATGAGGGTAACAACTCCTCTTACTGCCTGTGAAATTAAATTATCAGCAGATGGAGAAGAGCTTTATTCTTTTAATGAACCATTTGCAAAACCTGGTGAAATGCTGAGTGTTCCATTAGCACAGAAAACACTTAATGATCTTGGAAAAATTGAAGAGATAACTGTAGATATAATTGAAAAGGAGGGAGAATAAATGAGTGAAACTAAAACTCTCACCTGTGTTGCCTGTCCAAAAGGATGTGAAGTGACAGTTAAATATGAAGGTAATGAAATATTAGATATACAAGGTAATGCCTGTCCCCAGGGAGCTGACTATGCAAGAGAAGAAATAATTGCACCAACGAGAATATTGCCGACAACAGTAGCTGTTAAAGATGGGGCTTTACCACTTGTTCCTGTCAAAACTACAAAACCTATTTCTCTGGAAATTATTCATGATGCAATGAAAATTATAGGTAAAACCAAAGTAAAGGCTCCTGTAAAGATTGGCCAGGTGATTATAGAAAATATTTTAGAAACAGGTGCTGATGTAGTAGCAACTAGAGATCTTCCTAAAAAAGCAGGTTGAGGAGGAAATAATAATGAAATTAAAAGGTAAGAAGCTTGCAATGATGGTAGGACCTGGATATGAAGATTTAGAATTTTGGGTTGTATATATGAGGATGATTGAAGAAGGTGCTGAAATAGATGTAATTGGTATGGAAAAGGGTGCTGAATATACAAGCAAACACGGATGTTTGAAAGCTAAAGCAGATTATACAGCTTCCGAAGTTATGGATAAAGATTATGATGGAGTTCTAATACCTGGCGGCTGGGCTCCTGATAAAATAAGAAGAGATGAAGATATTGTAAAGCTGGTTAAAAATAATTATGATAACGGGAAAATAATAGGTTTAATATGTCATGCAGGTCTTGTTGGAATTTCAGCAGGTATAGTTAATGGAAAAGCCACAGGGTCAAGAGGAATTAAAGATGATATAGAAAATGCAGGAGGAAGTTGGGTAGATAAACCTGCCTTTAGAGATGGTAATATTGTTTGGGGAAGGGTGGTAAAAGATATTCCGGACTACTGCCGCGAATTAGTTAAAGCCTTAGCTGAATAAATTTCAATATAAAAACAAGCTAAATCAGATTTTTAGATAATTAGAATCTGATTTAGCTTCTTAATAAATACAAAAGGGAGTAAATTTATGGAAATGTTTAACGAATTCCATTTTATTAGTTTTGGTATAGGCGTAATTGTTTCCCTAATTGTTTTTTATTTTTTATATCCCAAAAAAGATATTGATAAAAATAAAGATTTAAATAAAAATATTGAATCAAAAAAACAAACTTCAAATAAACTATTGAATTTATCACAAGAGGTATCTTTTAAATCTCAAGATTTAATCTGGTTAATCAATGATAATAATAAAAAAGCTGAAAAATTAGTAAAAAGATTTGAAAATATTACAGAATCAGTTGAAAATAATGCAGCTGCTGCTGAAGAAATTTCTGCAACTATTGAAGAATTATCTTCTTCATCAAATGTTATTAAATCAGAAATGGATAAACTAGAAGAATTATCTCAAAAGTTAATGTCAGATTCAGAGAAAAATCAAAATTGGATTAAAGAATCTAACAATACATTACTTGAATTAGCATCAAATGTAAAAAAATCTGGTAATTCAATTGAAAGTGTAGAAAAAGCATTGGTAAATAGTAATGAATTACTTGAAGGTATTATAGATATTACGGATCAAATTAATTTGCTTTCTCTAAATGCTTCTATTGAAGCAGCACGAGCTGGTGATGCTGGAAGAGGTTTTAATGTTGTAGCTGGAGAAATAAAAAGTCTTTCGGAAGAAACTGAGCAATTAACCACAAAAATAAGAGAATCTATCAACAACATTAATATTGAAATCAAAAATACTGATCAAATTATTGAAAATGGGCTTAATAATATTGAAGGAGTTGAAGAGTTAGCTGGAAAATCAATTGAATCATTTAATATGATGAATAATAATCTTCATAATGTTATTGATTCTATATCAAAATTATCAAGTAGTACAGATAGTCAAGCTTCTGCTACAGAACAAACTACCAAAGCTGTTGAATCTATGACTCAAGAGTTTATAAATATATCAGAAAATGTTTCAGAAGTAGATAAAAATATTAAAGATCAAAAAAGTAATTCTGAAACCCTGATTAATTATTCCAATAATCTTAATACAATAGCTTATGATCTTCATAAAATTTCAGTAGATAATAAAAGTGAGGATATGTTAATTTTTGGTGTAAATCCTTTTGCAAAGCCTGAAAAAATAGAAGAACTATATGTTCCAATAATTGAAAAATTATGTAACAAAATAAATAAAAATGCTAAAACAGTTATTGTTTCAGATTATGAAGAATTAACTAATTATATAAAAAATGGTTTAATAGATATTGGATGGTTTTCTCCAATGGCTTATGTTAAGGCAAAAGATGAAACCAATGTTATACCAATGGTAACTCCTTTAATTAATGGTAAGGATAGCTATCGAGGCTATATATTTACTAAGAAAAATAGTAAATACAGGAAATTAACAGATTTAAAGGACAGTGTTTTTGCATTTGTAGATCCATTATCAACATCGGGTTATGTATACCCGAAACAGATGTTGAAAG
This sequence comes from Halanaerobium sp. DL-01, assembly GCF_003338615.1. NCBI lineage: Bacteria > Bacillati > Bacillota > Clostridia > Halanaerobiales > Halanaerobiaceae > Halanaerobium > Halanaerobium sp. DL-01. Next base: position 31,998 of record NZ_QPJN01000024.1, on the reverse strand, counting down.
AAGTTGGTATTGATGTCAATAAAGATTTAAAAGAAACTTTATTTTTAGGTAATCATGATAATGTAATTAAAGCAGTATTAGACAATAAAGCTGAAGTTGGAGCAACATATAATGAAGCCTGGGAAAGGGCTGCTAAAACATTAAACTTAGATAGTTTAAATATATTAGCAAAAACAGATCCTATTCCAAAAGATGTTATTGCTGCTCGAGCAGGTTTAGATAAGAATATTTTGGAAGAAACACGAAATATTTTCTTAAAAGCTGATCAAGAGATAAAAGAAATATTAAACCAGACCAATATAACTGGATTTATTGAAAGTGAAGATCAAAAATTTGATATTATAAGAAAATATAATAGTTAGAAAAATTGTATAATTAAATGCACGCGGTGATTTGATAATTCAAAATATTAATGATAAAATTATATTGAAATGAAAGCATAATTTTTAACTTAGTTATATTATTTCACCGACCTGTACAATAAACAGTTTTTAGGATTTTCTTTTTTAATCAGCTTGAGAACGATTATAGTTAATATACTTTAATATACTCCTGACTGTGTCAGGAGTATTGAAATATTAATAAATTGTATAATTATATAATAAAGTATAGTGTATTATTAAAAATACTATAATTATAATTATGATTATGTATTAATCAGGGAGGCAGCAAATTTGAGACATCTTTCAAAGTATTTTAAAAAACATCCAATAATACCATCTGTTAGGGATATGAAATATCTTGAACAGGCTATGAAAACAGAAAAATCAGTAGTTGTGTTTTTGCTGGCAGGCTCTATTTTTGATCTTGAAGAAGCAATGTCAAAAGCTGAAAAATATGATAAATTATTAATAATTAATGTTGATCTGGTTCAGGGTATTTCACAGGATGCAAAAGGTATGGAATATCTGGCAGAAAAAAATCTTTGTGATGGAATAATATCAACCAGAAATCACCTAATTAAAGCAGCAATAAAGTGTGGTTTGATGACAATTCAGAGAATATTTTTGCTTGATTCGGGTTCTTTTAAAACAGGAAAACATATGTTGGGTGATGAAAATATAGATTCAGTGGAGATTTTACCAGGTATTGCAGCTCCATATTATATTTCCCATCAGGAAAAATATCAGATCAAATATCCTGTAATTGCAGGAGGACTTATTGAGACAAAAAAAGAAGTTGATAAATTGGTAGAAGCAGGTGTTCTTGCAATTTCTACAAGTCAGAGAAGTTTGTGGACAACAGATTTTAATTAATTAAAGGAGGTAATAAGTATGAAGAAGAAATTAGTTAACAATCCAGATCATGTTGTAGTGGAAATGGTAGAAGGAATTGTAATGGAGAGGCCAGAAAAAATAGAAAAACTGGATGATTTTAATGTTGTTGTTAGAAAGGACGCTCCTTTAGAAAAGGTTGCACTTGTAAGTGGTGGAGGTAGTGGTCATGAGCCTTCCCATGCTGGATATGTTGGGGAAGGAATGTTAGATGCTGCTGTAGCGGGTGATGTATTTACTTCTCCAACTCCTGATGCAGTTTTTGAAGCAATAAAAGCTGTAGATGGTGGACAAGGAGTACTGCTAATTGTAAAAAATTATACCGGAGATATTATGAATTTTGAAATGGCTGCAGATATGGCTGAAGCTGAAGGTATTGAGGTTGATCATGTGGTAGTTAATGATGATGTTGCGGTTGAAGATAGCCTTTATACAACTGGACGCAGAGGAGTAGCCGGTACAGTATTTGTACATAAAATAGCCGGCGCAAAAGCTGCTGCAGGTGGAAAACTTTCGGAGGTTAAATCAGCCGCAGAAAAAGTTATTGCAAATGTGAGAACAAAAGGAATGGCGTTATATCCATGTCGTGTTCCTTCTGCAGATGAATCAACATTTAAACTTGAGGAAGATGAAATGGAACTTGGTATAGGAATTCACGGTGAACCGGGAACTGAAAGAACAAAAGTTAAAAAAGCTGATGAAGTCGTTGATGATTTATTAGGTAGTGTACTTTCTGATATTTCTTTTAAAAATGGAGATGAAGTTGCATTAATGGTAAATGGTATGGGAGGTACTCCTTTAATGGAACTATATATTGCAAACAGACGTGCACATCAGATTTTGGAAGATAAGGGTATTAAAGTATACAAAAATTTTGTTGGCGAATTCATGACTTCATTAGAAATGGCAGGAATGTCAATAACTCTGCTTAAACTTGATAAAGAATTAAAAGAACTTCTGGATGCACCAACTGATATAAATCTTATGAAATAAATGCAGACAGGGAGGATATTTCAGTGACAGAAAAAATTAAAGATATATTTATGAAAATTTCAGATGTGATAATTGAAAATAAGAAGTATTTGACAGAATTAGATTCTGCTATCGGTGATGGAGACCACGGAATTAATATGTCACGAGGGTTTAAAAAAGTTAAAGAAAAACTCAGCAGTAATGATTATGAAAAGAACTCTGATTTGGTAAAAACAGTTGCAATGACATTAATATCAACTGTTGGAGGAGCTGCTGGTCCACTTTATGGAACTGCTTTTTTAAATGTGAGTAAAGTAATACCTGAAGCAGAATTTGATATTGATGCAGCTATAGAGATAGGAGAATCAGCAATAAACGGTATTCAAAAAAGAGGTAAAGCTGAGCAGGGAGAAAAAACAATGCTTGATGCAATTATGCCAGCAGTGGAATCTCTGCGGGAAAGCAAAGAGAAAAATTTAGAACTCAAAGATGCACTTGAAGAATGCAAAAAAGCTGCTGAAGAAGGAATGAAAGCTACAATTCCGATGCAGGCAACAAAAGGTCGAGCCAGTTATCTTGGGGAAAGAAGCAAGGGACATCAGGATCCTGGAGCCACTTCAAGTTATTTAATTATAAAAACTATAGTTGATGAAATAAATAAATGAATGGAGTGAGCAGATGGTAAGTATTTTAATTGTTTCTCACAGTAGAGAGATTGCTGATGGAACCAAAAAATTGGCTGAACAAATGAAGCAGAAAGATGTAGAAATTAAAGCTGTTGGTGGAACTGCAGAGGGAGAAATAGGTACTGACCCTGATGCAATTAATACAGCACTTGAAGAGATAAATAAAGAAGATGGTGTAATAATTCTTGCAGACCTAGGTAGTGCTATTATGAGTGTAAATATGGTAATGGACTGGCTTGATGAAGATATAAAAAAAAGAGTTGTACTGGCAGATGCCCCAATAGTTGAAGGTGCAGTATTTGCAGCAGTAGAAGCAGGTCTTGGTAATTCTATTTCTGATATATTATCTTCAATTGAGTCTTTAGACATTATTAAGAAAAATTAATTTAAAGCCGGGCTTAAACCCGGCTTTCTTTTTGATGTTAAATTTATAACAATAAAATGTTAAAAAAAGATGAAATTCACCATTATTTTATGATAAAATATATAAGTGAATAAAAAAGAAAGGATGATCAGATTGGCAGAAGAAAAGAAAGTAATAATTAAGAATAAGACCGGTCTGCATGCCCGGCCTGCAGCACAATTTGTACAGAAAGCAGGTAAATTTGATTCAAAAATAGAAATTGTTTTTGAAGAAAAGAAAGTTAATGCAAAAAGCATTATGGGAGTTATGAGTTTAGGAGTTGGAAAAGGCAATGAAATATTATTGAGAGCTGATGGTGAAGATGCAGAAGAAGCATTGAAAGAACTGGAAGAATTTATTACAGTTGAAATGCCTAAAGAAGATGAAGAGGAGTGATTTTTAGATGAAAGGGATCGCTGCCTCACCTGGTATTGCTATTGGAAAAGCGCTGGTAAAAAGAGAAAAAGATATTAAAATATCTAAAGATAAAATATCTGAAGATAAAATTAATGACGAAATTGAAAAACTTCATACTGCTCTTAAAAAAGCTAAAAGTGAATTGAAAACTATCAGAGATAATACAGCTGAAAAAATGGGGGAAGAGAAAGCAGAAATTTTTGATGCACATCTGATGATTCTGGATGATCCAGAATTAATACCTGCATTTGAAAATAAAATAAAAGAAGATAAGCTTTCTTCTTCAGCTGCAGTAAAAGAAGTTATTGATCAGTATGCATCCATGTTTGCTGCTATGGAAGATGAATATCTTAAAGAGCGGGGAACAGATATAAAAGATGTTGGAAAAAGAATTATAAAAATTCTTCTCGGCAGAGAAGATATTGCTGAAAAACTAGATGAGGAAGTTATTATAATTGCTGAAGACTTAACTCCATCTGATACAGCACAGCTTGATACATCTAAAGTGCTGGCATTTTTAACAAGGGATGGTTCGAGAACTTCACATACTGCAATAATGGCCAGATCACTAGGTATTCCAGCCGTAGTTGGTCTTGGAGATAAACTTATGAATAAAAATGTAGATGATGCTGTTCTTATCGTTGATGGAAACAGTGGAAATGTTTATTTTGATCCTGATGAAGCTACTATGAAAAAATATGAGCAGAAACTTGCTGATTATGAAGCTGAACAGGAAAGATTGGCTGCTTACAAAGATAAAAAAGCTAAAACAAAAGATGGTGAAGAAGTAGAAATAGCTGGTAATATGGGTAATTTTGCTGATCTTGATCCGGTACTTGAAAGAGGTGGAGAAGGTATCGGTTTATTTAGAACTGAATTTTTATATATGGACAGAGATGAGATGCCTTCTGAAGAAGAACAGTTTGAAGTATACCGAAAAGTAGCCGAAAAAATGGGCGATTATCCTGTAGTTATAAGGACTCTGGATATTGGTGGAGATAAAGAACTGCCTTATTTAGATTTGCCTCATGAAATGAATCCCTTTTTGGGGTATAGAGCTGTTAGAATGTGTCTGGATCGTCCGGATATTTTCAAACCTCAGCTGAGGGCTATTTTACGTGCCAGCAAATATGGAAATTTAAAAATGATGTTTCCAATGATTTCTTCATTGGAAGAGCTTAATAAAGTTAAAAATATGTTAAATGAAGTAAAAAGTGAACTGAATAATGAAAAAATAGAATATAATAAAGATATAGAAGTTGGTATTATGATTGAAATACCGGCTGCAGTAATGATAGCAGATTTGCTTGCAAAAGAAGTAGATTTTTTCAGTATTGGAACAAATGATTTAATTCAGTATACAGTTGCAGTTGATAGGACAAATGAAAAAATAGCTGAAATGCATACCCCATATCATCCTGCTGTCTTAAGATTGATTAAAAAAACAATAGATGAAGGACACAAAGCAGGTATTTGGGTAGGTATGTGTGGAGAAGCTGCCGGGGATGAACTTCTGCTTCCATTTTTACTTGGAGCTGGTCTTGATGAATTCAGTATGAGTGCTGTTTCAATATTAAAAATAAAAGAATTATTGGAAAAATGGACCAGAAAAGAAGCAGAAAAGGAAATGGAATCTATTCTTAAGCTAAAAACTGCAGCTGAAGTAAAAGAGTATCTCGAAAAAATAAATTAAAAATTTATCCGGATAGCAGAAGCTATCCGGTTTTAAAAATATAGTCTTTCTTAAAGTAGGGGTAAGATATATAATGCGTAGTCAAATAAAAAATACTTTAATTTATGAGATTTATCGACTTTCATTACCGGAAATCTGGCTGGAAATTATTTTGCCGCTTGTTGTAGGAGCTGCAGCAGCTTTAAAATACAGTGGTTCTTTCAATCTTGGCTGGTTTTTTGCTAATATAGTCAGTCTTTTTTTAGTAGTTACTGCTGTAAATAGCTGGATAATAATAATTGACCCTGAAACTAACTTTTATCAGCTTTTTTATTATCACAGATATTATCCTTCTGAAAAGGATTATGATAGAGATATTAAAATACTTAAAGGTAAAAAACTTTTTTTGGTTGCTGTTTTATCAACATTGTTTTCTGTGCTGACAATAATTTTAATTGCCTGGTTTCGCTCCGTATTTCTAATTTGGGTTGTGATAATAACAGCTTTTTTTCTACTGCTTTATATCTATCTGCAGTTGCAGATGGTAGAGAGTCTTTTTGATGAATTTTTGGTAGGATTGATAAATGGTCCGTCGTTAGTTTTAATGAGTTTTATCATTCAGGCCAAAGAAATATCAATTATTCCTCTAATAGTGTCACTGCCATTATCAATTTTAATTGTCAATATACGCTGGTTATATCAGCATAAAGAAAAACATTTATTAAAAGGTCTGCAGATACTGCTGCTGGCCGCATATGCATCATTTGCACTTATTTTTGCTTATTTTAATAGTATAATATATCTGCTGTTGTTTTTAACCTTTCCATATACTTTTTATAATATAAAATTAAATAAAAAATTCTATCTTTATTATTCACCTGATTTTCGGATTGAAAATTATGCTCTAAAATTGTATTATATTAGTGCTGTGCTGCTTGCTTTTTCTATGTTATTGGACTATTTGGTTTTTTAGTATTTATAAATTAAAAGTTATAGATTTTATTAAAAGAAAATCCGATGGGCTTGCCCTCGGGATGAATTTTAATATTTTTAATATGCAGTGCTTGAGATAAATTTTTTTAACTGGAGGTAGATTGATGAGTGATAAATTAGATGATTTTCAGGAATTTAGAGAAAGAATGAATGAAATTATATTTTCTAAAGATGATTTGAATATAAAAAGATTTTTTAATTTAGATACAAGAATTTACAGTGATAATAAACTTTCTTCGGAATTGAAAGAAATGCTTGGGTTAGTTTCTTCTCTTGTTCTGCGCTGTGATGACTGTATTAACTATCATATTATACAGTGTAAAAAGAAAGGGTGGACAAATGAAGAAATACTAGAAGCTATGAGTGTAGGATTGATTGTTGGGGGTTCTATTGTTATACCTCATTTGAGAAAAGCTGTAAATTTTATGGAAGAATTGGATCAAAATAAGGATTATGAAGGCACAAGAAATTATAAAATATATACTGATGGAGCCTGTTCTGGTAATCCAGGTCCTGGCGGATATGCAGCAGTGATAATTTTTGATGGACAGGAAGAAAAGATTACCGGTTCTGCAGAAAATACAACTAACAATAGAATGGAACTTAAAGCAGTTATAGAAGCTTTAAAAACTATACCTAAAGGTTCCAGTGTTGAATTATATAGTGATTCTACCTATGTTTTAAATGGCTTATCTAAGTGGATTAAATCATGGAAATCCAAAGGCTGGAAAACAGCTGCCAATAAAGAAATTGCAAATAAAGATCTCTGGTCAGAGCTGGATATGCTGACATCAAATTTTAAAATAGATTATTTTAAAGTTGAAAGCCACAGTGGTGATTATTATAATGAAACCGTAGATTCACTGGCAAAAGAATCCATTCCTCAATAAGAGAAGTACTGAGATTAATGGCGCAGAAACAGTTAAAAATATTATAGAAGGTATAATAAAATTTTAATTTTCATTCTGACAGATTGGACATAAACCTGTAAATTCAAGTCTGTGCTCATTAACCTGAAAAGCTGTTTTTTCATTAACAATTTTATTTATATCGTCAAATAAATCTATATGAATATCATATACTCTACCACATTTTTCACAGCGAAAATGATAATGATTTTTTGGATTTCCATCATAGCGGCTGTAAGTGCTTCCATAATCTAGAATTTGAATTTTACCAAGTTCAGATAAAACATTTAGATTTCTATAAACAGTGCCTAAACTGATATTTGGGATTTCTTTTTTTACCTGTTCATAGATCCAGTCAGCTGTAGGATGTGATTCAGTATTTTTGAGAACTCTTAAAATTGCTTTACGTTGTTTTGTCATTCTAGTATTTTTAGTCATAATATCCTCCTGAAATAATAATAGTTATTAATACTATTTAATCTAATTTTAACAGACTTTATTATAACATTCAAGTCAAAGTACATAAAGTATTTTCCTTATTTTATGTTATAGAAGTTAGGCACTAGAAAACCTGACGGGTTTACCCGAATTTACGCTTTTGGAGAAAACGCAAGACCTAACTTATCTACCATTTGGTTTGCTTTGAGTGGGCAATTTTCTATCAATAAGGAATCCACGTGGTCCTGCCCAGTGGAGCGTCAAAATGTAAAAAAAAGGATGATTCAGGAATATTGGAATTTTAAATATATTATTCTTAAAGAGATATTTCTTATTGTAGTTGTAAAATTAATTTTAGTGAATTCCTTAAAATCTATAAAATATGTGAAGGTGATAATAATGAGTGATAAAAAAAGAATTTTGACAGGTGATAGACCTACTGGCAAACTTCATTTAGGTCATTATGTAGGCAGTCTGAAAAATAGAGTTGAGCTGCAGGAAAAATATGATACTTTTTTAATAGTGGCAGATGTGCAGGCTTTGACCACTAACTTTGATAGACCTGAACAGCTGAGTGAAGATCTCAGACAGGTTGTTAGGGATTATTTAGCCGCAGGTATTGATCCTGAAAAAACTATAATTTTTGTACAGTCAATGGTTCCAGAAATAGCTGAACTTACAGTTTATTTTTCAATGCTGGTTACAGTAAATCAGCTCCGACATAACCCGACTATAAAAACAGAAGCTGCCCAATATGGTTACAGTGATATGACATATGGATTTCTTGGGTATCCTGTCAGTCAGACTGCTGATATAACTTTTTGTAGAGCACATCTGGTACCTGTTGGTGAAGACCAGATACCGCATATAGAACAGGCAAGAAAAATTGTGCGTAAATTTAATAATTCTTACGGTAAAATTTTTCCAGAACCTGAGGCATTAATAAGCGATTTTCCAAGATTAATGGGACTTGATGGAAAAAGTAAAATGAGCAAAAGTTTGAATAATGCTATTTATTTATCAGATTCCAGTGATGAAATAAATAAAAAAATTATGCAGGCTAAAACCGATCCGGCCAGAATTCATAAAGATGATCCAGGTCATCCCGAAGTCTGCACAGTATTTCATTATCATCAGGCTTTTAATAAGGAAGAGGCAGATGAAATAGAAACACTCTGCAGGGCTGGGAAAATAGGCTGTGTTGAATGTAAAAAGAATCTGGCCGATAAATTAAATCAGCTTTTAGATCCGATGAGGGAGCGGAGAAAAAAATATATTAACAATCCAGAATTGGTGGATCAAATTTTATTGAAAGGAACAGAAAAAGCTCGAATGGAAGCACAAAAAACCCTGAAAAAAGTGAGAAAAGCAATGAAAATTGATTATTTTTAATTAATATAAGAATATTGGTTTAGATAATAAAGAAGGGAGAATTTTTAAATGGCAGATTCTAAAAAAAATATAGCTTTAGTATTTGGTGGTAAATCTGCTGAACATAGAGTTTCTATACTTTCTGCTAGATCAGTTTTTAATGCTGTAGATAAGAGTAGATACAGTATAATACCTTTTGCTATTTCAAAAGAAGGAAAATGGATGTCTGAACATGATTCTTTTAATATTTTAGATTCAGATATTATGGAAGCTGTATCAGATAGCCAGGAAAAAATAATTTCATGTGAAATTATAAGTCGTCTGCAGAATGACATAGATGCTGTATTTCCTGTGCTGCATGGACCATTTGGAGAAGACGGACGAATACAGGGGTTTTTTGAAATTTTAGATATTCCATATGTTGGATGTGGTTTAACATCTTCAGCAGTTGGGATGGATAAGGAAATGATGAAAAAAATATTTTCGTATCAAAACCTTCCTCAGACAGATTATATGGTGATAAGAGATTATGAATTTAATAAATTAGATAAAAAAATACTTTTTCAAAAAATCAGCAAAAAACTTGGACTGCCTTTTTTTGTAAAACCGGCCAATTTAGGTTCCAGTATTGGAATTTCTGTAGTAAAGCATAAAGGTGATTTTTTGGGAGCTTTTGAAGAAGGATTCAAATATGATAAAAAAATTATTGTAGAAAAAAAAGTTTCCGGAAGAGAAATTGAATGTGCTGTTTTAGGTTCTGCTGATAATATACAGGTATCTTCACCTGGAGAAATAATTTCTAAGCACAGCTTTTATGATTATAATGCTAAATATGAAGATTTTTCTACTTCATTAATTATACCTGCGGAGTTAGAAAAAAATTTATATGGTCAATTAAAGAGTGCGGCTGAACAGGCTTTTAAAGCCATTGATGGTAAAGGACTGGCAAGAGTAGATTTTTTTATAGAGGATGGGAATATATTGATAAATGAAATAAATACAATGCCTGGTTTTACAAAATATAGTATGTATCCAAAATTATTTGAACATGATGGGATTTTGTATAAAGATTTAATAAGCAGGTTGATAGAAATCTCATTTACATAAAACTCTAAAATTTGATCTAATTTCAATATTATTAACTATATTATATGAGGAGAATAAAAATGAATAATCTCCATATTATCCATGCTGATATGGATGCATTTTTTGCAGAAGTAGAAAGAATTGATAATCCCAAACTTGAAGGAAAGGCAGTTATTATAGGTGGTGTAGGATTAGGTGACAGAGGAGTTGTTTCTACAGCTTCTTATGAAGCTCGCAAATATGGTGTTCATTCTGCAATGCCAATTGCAGCTGCTAAAAAGCTCTGTCCTGATGGAATATATTTACCTGCCAGACATAAAAGGTATTCTCAGATGTCAGCAGAAATATTTGATATTTTAACTAAATATACGCCGCTGATTGAAAAAATATCTATTGATGAAGCATTTCTGGATATAAAAGGCTGTGAGAGATTATACGGGAAACCTCTGCAGATTGCAGAAAAGATAAAAAAAGAAGTTTACAGTCAGACAGGTCTCAAAATTTCTATTGGACTTTCAGTAAATAAATTTTTGGCCAAATTGGCTTCAGATTTTGATAAACCTGATGGTTTAACTGTTGTTTCAGATGGGGATATAAAAACCTTTTTAAAAGATCTTCATATTGACAGTATCTGGGGGGTTGGCAGCAAATTCAAAAAAAGCCTTAATGAAATTGGGATTAATTATGTGAAAGATATCTGGCCTTATTCTTTAACTGAGCTTGAAAATTTATTTGGAAAATCCGGGGTAAAACTATACTATTTATCCAGAGGGATAGATGAAAGAAAAGTAGAGGTAAGAAATGAAATTAAATCAGTCAGTCATGAAGAAACATTTTTTGATAATGTAAGTGATTATTCGGAAATAATGGCATATTTATTTAAATTAAGTGAAAAAGTTTCTTTTAGATTGAGAGAAAATAATTTTTATGGGAAAATTATTTTTGTAAAAATTAGATATGATAACTTCAGTACTGTTAGCAGACAGATGAGTTTTAAGAGATCTTTTAATAGTACTGATGAAATTTATAAATTTTCCAAAAAATTAATTGATGACAATAATCTGGTGGATAAAGAAATTCGACTTTTAGGTGTTGGAGTAAGCGGTTTGGTGGATGAGAATAAAAGGCAGTTAAATTTGTTTGAAAATAATAAAAAAAACAATGAGAAACGGGATTTAGATAAAATTGTTGATGATTTGAAGCGTAAATATGGTTTTAATAGTATTTCTAAAGCAAGAAAACTTTTTATAAAAGATAAAAAATAATAATTTTTTCATCTATTGCCACCTGTAGACAAAAACAGGTGGTTTCTTTTATGTTTAAAAAAATTGTATTTTCATAAAGGAATAATTTGTTTTATGTAGAATAAAGTTATTAAGTGGTAGATAGTGGTGCTAAAGGGTGTAAAGTGGGGAAGTGATATTATGTTTATGGGTGAATATACTCACAGTATGGACACTAAAGGAAGATTAATTATTCCTTCAAAACTGCGGGAAGATCTTACAGAAAAGTTTGTTATCACAAGAGGTCTTGATAACTGCCTGTTTTTATATCCTCTTCCTGAGTGGAATACTCTTGAAGAAAAATTAATATCACTACCTATGACAAGTAAAAACGCCAGAAATTTTGTTAGATTTTTCTTTTCTGGTGCTAGTGAATGTGAGCTGGATAAACAGGGGCGGATTTCCCTTCCCTCAAATTTAAGAGATTATGCGGATTTTGAACATGAAATTGTTATAATTGGACTTGCAAATAGAATAGAGTTATGGGCAAAAGAAAAATGGGACAGCTATATGAATGAAGTGGAAAACTCTTATGAAGATATAGCAGATGCAATGGAAGAACTCGGAATTTAAAGGAGCTAAATATGGATTATATACACAAACCAGTACTGTTAGAAAAAAGCATTGAGCTTTTAAATATAAAAAAAGATGGGATATATTTTGATGGTACACTTGGAAGAGGCGGCCACAGTAGAGAAATTTTAAAGCATCTTTCAGATAAAGGCAGACTGATTTCTGTTGATAGAGACTTAACAGCAGTAAAGGCTGTTAAAGAAAAATTTATAAATGAAGATAAAATAATTATTGAACATGGAAATTTTTTGGATATAGATCTGATATTAAAAAAAAATAATATTAAAAAAGTTGATGGAATTTTACTTGATTTGGGAGTTTCTTCACCACAGCTGGATAATGCAGATAGAGGCTTTAGTTATAATAAAGATGGACCACTTGACATGAGAATGAATAAAAATCAGAATAAAACAGCAGCAGATATATTAAACAGCTATAGTGAAGAAAAACTCAGCAAAATTATCAGCAGATATGGTGAGGAAAATTGGGCAGCAAGGATAGCTGAGTTTATTGTAAAAGCAAGAAAAAAGAAAAAAATTGAAAGAACATCAGAACTGGTAGAAATTATAAAGGCTGCTGTACCGGCATCTGCAAGGCGAAGTGGAGGCCATCCAGCAAGAAGAACGTTTCAGGCAGTAAGGATTGAGACTAATAATGAACTTAAACAGCTGGAAAAAATGATAGAGAAATCTATCTTATATTTAAATAAGAAAGGCAGAATCTGCATTATTAGTTTTCATTCTCTAGAGGACAGGATTGTTAAACATACTTTTAGAGAATTAGCAAAAGACTGCACATGCCCGCCGGATTTTCCAATTTGTGTTTGTGATAAAAAATCCGAAGTAAAAGTAATAACAAAAAAACCAGTTACTGCAGATAAAAGTGAATTGGAAGAAAATCCTAGAGCGAGAAGCGCAAAATTAAGAGCTGCAGAGAAGAAGTGAGATAAGGAGCTGATAAGATGTATAATAGTGCAGAAAATTTTTATAATTCGAATAGTGGTTCCAAATCTTCATCGGGAAATAAATTATATGCGAGCTCTGATTTAAGGAAAAAAATATTTGCAGGTATTTATATATTTACATTATTTCTAGTTGGTACAATGTTCATTATTTATATTGGGCAAATTTTAAAAATAAATCAGTATAATTATCAAATTTTGGAACTGGAAGATAAGCTTTCACAGCTGGAAGAAAATAATGAAGAACTGCAGATTAAATTGGCTTCGGAAACTTCTCTTGATAAAATTGAGAAAACAGCCAGAAACAGATTACATATGGTTGAGGCAGAAAAAAGAACTATTGTTTTTTATAATAATAGACAGATTGAAAAAACACAATTTGTTGCAAATATTCCAGAAGAAAGGTTTTTTATTGCTAGAATATATGATAAAATTGTAGAAAGATTAGTTAAAGTACAGGCTAAATCACCTGAATAGGGGGATTAAATTTGCTTCAAGAAAAAAATACCATTCGAAATAGAATTTTATTTTTCTTTATTTTTCTTTTTATAATTTTTATCCTGCTGTCTTTGAGACTGGTCTGGATACAGGTTATTAATAGTGCTGAATATCAGCATAAAGCTTTAAACCAGCGTGTTAAAGAATCAATTGTAAATGCAAAAAGAGGTATAATCTATGATAAATCCGGCAGAAAATTGGCAGTTACCCTTCCGGGTAAGACTGTGGTTGCTCTGCCGGATAATATTATCAATCCGGAAAAAACAGCAGAAAAACTTTCTGAAATGCTCAATGTAGAATATAAAACAATCTATCGAAGAATTACCGGTGATGCAAGTGCAGTTTTTTTAAAAAGAAAAATAGATGAAAATCTATATAAAAAATTATTATCAGAAGATATTAAAGGTATTACATTTACTGACGAAAATCGTAGATACTATCCGGAATCTGAATTTGCATCACACATTGTGGGGTTTGTCGGGATAGATAACAATGGCTTGAATGGTATAGAATTATCTTATGATAAGTATTTAAATGGAAATCCAGGTAAAGTTTTAATTGAAAAAGATGCTACAGGCAAAATAATCCCAGATGGAATTATCGAAACAGTACCTACCAGAGATGGATCAAATATAGTTTTAACTCTTGATCATGTTATTCAGTATATTGCCGAAAGAGAATTAAAAAATGCTGAAAATCAGTTTGATTTTTCCGGGGGTTCTATTATAGTTATGAATCCCAATAGTGGTGATATACTTGCAATGGCAAACACCCCCAATTTTAATCCAAATAATTTTTCCAAATACCCTCAAAAAAGCTGGCGAAATAGGGCTATTACAGATGTTTTTGAACCAGGATCAACTTTTAAAATTATTACAACTGCTAGTGCACTTGAAGAAGGAGTTGTTTCTGAAAATGATAATTTAACATGTCCGGGCTTTGTATATGTGGGTGGAGAAAAAATAAACTGCTGGAAAACATACGGACACGGAGAGGAAACTTTTGCTGAAGTTGTTAAAAATTCCTGCAATCCTGGCTTTGTTGATGTTGGATTGAAATTGGGAAAAAATGATTTTTATTCATATATACGTGCTTTTGGATTTGGAAGTCAGACAGGTATAAAACTTCCTGGTGAAGCTTTTGGAATTATTCCTGACTACAGCAGGATAAATTCTGTAGAACTGGCTACTTTTTCATTTGGGCACGGTCTTTCTGTAACACCCATACAGCTGATATCAGCAGTTTCTGCTGTTGCAAATGGGGGAAAACTAATGCAGCCAAGGCTGGTAAAGGAGATTTTAGATGAAGATGGTAATATAATTTTAAAAAATGAGCCTGCTGCTGTTAGAAGAGTAATATCAGAAGAAACCTCAAGAAAAACGAGAGAACTTTTAACACAGGTTGTAGAACAGGGTACGGGAAAACAGGCTGCCATAGAAGGATATAAAATTGCAGGAAAAACAGGTACAGCAAAGCATTACAATAAAGATATTTATGATTCTTCTTTTATTGGTATGCTTCCCGCGGAGAAGCCTGAACTTGTTATTCTTGTTGTACTTTATGATGTAGATGGAAAGACTTATTATGGAAGCCAAACTGCTGCACCAGTTTTTAAAAATTTGACTGAAGACATAATAAGATATTTAGACTTAAAGCCAAATAAAGACGAAAATATAAAAGAAATAAATAAAAATAAAAAGAGAGTTATTTTACCAGATGTTAGAGGTATGAACTTTAACTCCGCGGAAGAAATGTTGAGAAATAAAGGATTTAATGTTAAACTTATTGGTGAAAATAATATTGTTAAAGACCAGCTTCCTAAAGTGGGAAGTAATGTTAATTCTGCTTCCACAGTCTGGCTGTTTGCTGGTGAAGTACCCGAAGAATATTCTCATCCGATAACTGTGCCAGATTTTAGAGGTTTAAATGCGTCTGAAGCTGTGAGGCAGGCAGAAGAACTTGGCCTTAATGTTGTTCTCAGTGGATCAGGTAAAGTAATTGGTCAATCTGTTTATCCAGGCAGAAGAATAGAGATAGATAGAAATATTAAGTTGAAATTGAGATAATAAATCATAAATTTGTAAAATAGTAAAAATAATTTAATATTATGGAGGTTAAAATGAATTTAAAACTATTAATTGATGACATAAAAGTTGAATTTATAAAAGGTAATCTAAATAAAGAGATATCCGATATTAAATATGATTCCAGAGCTGTAAAAAAAAATGATTTATTTGCAGCCATTAGTGGATTTAAAACAGATGGACACTTTTATATTGATGATGCTTTAAATAATGGTGCTACAGCTGTGCTGATAGAAAAAGAATTACAGCATTATCATACTGGTATAACATATATAAAAGTAGATAACAGCAGAAAAATTATGGCTCTGCTGGCCAGAAAATTATTTAATAATCCGACAGATAAGATTGATTTAATCGGAATAACAGGAACTAATGGCAAAACAACTACATCTTTTATAATATATAACCTGCTGAAAGATGCTGGGTATAAAGTTGGCCTGATTGGAACTATTAAAAATATTGTATCTAGCTCACTGGTATTGGAATCGGAACATACAACTCCAGAATCTGTGGACCTTTACAGATATTTTAATGAAATGATTTCAGATGGATTTGATAAGGCTGTAATGGAAGTTTCTTCACATGCTATCGATTTATTTAGAATAGAAGGTATGAGATTTAAAACTGCTGTTTTTACTAACTTAACCCCAGAACATCTTGATTATCATATTAATCTTGAAAATTACAGAGAAGTAAAGAGCAGGTTGTTTACCATGCTTAAGCCAAATGGATTTGCTGTGTTAAATAAAGATGACAGTACTTCGGATTATATTCTTGATAAAATAGAAGGTGAATCTTTTACTTATTCAATTAATGACAGCAGCAGTGATCTTTATACAGAAAACTACTCTTCTGATCTGGAGGGATTAAGTTTTACAACAGCAGGACTTTTTATGGGACAATTTAGCTTAAAATTGAGCGGTATTTTTAATATATACAATTCACTTGCTGCTATTTTGAGTGTTAGACAGCTTGGAATAGATACAGATATTATTAAACAATCACTAAAAACAATGGAAGCAGTACCTGGTAGATTTGAAAAAATTATTGAAGGACAGAAATTTGATGTTGTAGTTGATTTTGCACATACTCCTGATGGGATGGAAAATGTTCTTAGGGCTGTAAGTAAAATGGCAAAAAAAAGAATAATTGTTGTTTTTGGCTGTGGTGGGGATCGTGATAAAAGCAAGAGACCTGTTATGGGCAGTATTGCTGCTGAATATGCTGATATAGTTATCATTACAAATGACAATCCAAGAAATGAATCTGCTGGTCAGATAATCGATGAAATTGCTGGCGGATTTTTAGAGAAAGAAAAGGTAGATTATTACAAAATTCAGGATCGAAAAAAGGCAATTTATAAAGCAGTTGATCTGGCTGAAGACGATGATTTTGTAATTATACTGGGGAAAGGGCATGAAAACAGACAAATTTTTTCTGACAGAGTAATAGAACTTGATGATAGAAAAGCTGCTCGAGAAGCTATTCGATATCTGAAGGGAGTTTAATATGCAGGAATTAAATATACGGCAGATAAAAGAAGCTGTAAATGGTAAGATAATACAGGGGAATCCTAAATCACTTATTACTGATATATCTATTGACAGCAGGGAAGTTATGCCTGGAGATCTATTTATCCCTATCATTGGTAAAAATAATGATGGTCATAATTTTATAGAAGAGGCTGTAGATAATGGAGCTGAGGCGGTAATTGTAGATAGAGCAGTGAAATCTTATCCTCATTTAGCAATAATTTTAGTTAAAGATACTACATGTGCACTGCAGGACCTGGCTCATTATTATAGAATGAGATTTTTTGATTTAGAGGTTATAGGAGTTACTGGAAGTGCGGGTAAAACTACCAGTAAAGATATGATCGCGGCAGTTATCTCAGAAAAATATGACGTTTTGAAAACTGGAGGCAATTATAATAATCACATTGGCTTACCGTTAACTTTATTTAAATTAAGTGGAAAAGAAGACTTTGCTGTTTTGGAAATGGGTATGAGTGGTCTTGGGGAGATAAAATTATTATCCAGTATTGCTTTCCCTAAATACGGTGTTGTTACAAATGTTGGGCCAGCACATTTAAAACAGTTAGGATCAGTTACAAAAATTGCTGAAGCCAAAAGTGAACTTATAGAATCTCTGCCTAAAGATGGAATTGCTTTTTTAAATTATGATGATAATAATACAAGAAAAATGGCAGCAAATTTTTCAGGCAGAACTGTATTTTTTGGCTGTCAGGCTGGTGCTGATTATCAGGTAATAAAATCAGAATATATTATTAAGGAAAGCAGACATTATTTTACTGTACTAAACTCCAATAAAAAATATATTTTTTATTTAAGAAAACCGGGCCAGCATAATATATATAATGCTCTTCCTGCTGTAGCAATTGGTTTTGAGCTGGGCTTAAGTAAGAAAGAAATACAAAATGGATTAAATAGGGTTAAATATTCTCCTTTGAGAATGGATATTTTTGAACTGAAAAATAAATCAATAATTATTAATGATACATATAATGCCAATCCCCTTTCTATGCGGGCTGCACTTGATGTATTATCTGATTTAAAGGGAAAAAGGAAAATTGCTGTGTTGGGTGGAATGCTGGAGCTTGGAGAAAGAACCCGTTCAGCACATCTAAGAATTGGCGATTATCTTTACCAGCAGAATTATGATATACTACTGACTGTTGGACACCCTGCTGATATTATTGCTGAAGGAGCTTTAGAAGCAGGCATGTATGAAGATAATGTTATCTTATGTTCTGGAAATAGAGAAACAGCCGAACATCTTCTGCACATTATATCAGCAGATGATTTAATTCTTATTAAAGGATCAAGAGCAAATAAAATGGAAGAAATTGTTGATATATTGAGAGAGCAGGAGGAGCAGAACTGATGGTCTATATTACTGCATTTTTGATTCCACTTTTTTTGATGCTGTGTTTTGGGAACCCATTTATTTCATTATTAAAAAAAATTAATTTTGGACAGCAGATAAGAGAATTTGGACCCAAAAACCATTTAAAAAAATCTGGCATACCTACTATGGGCGGAGTTTTAATATTATTAATTTTTGTTTTTTCATTACTGTTATTTGCTGAGCTGAATTTAAAAATTGCTGTAGTTTTAGTATCCTCATTAATAATGGCAGCTGCTGGTTTTATGGATGATTTTTTAAAAATAAAACTGTCTCGATCACTGGGGTTAACAGCAGTACAAAAAATTGGTCTGCAGTTTATATCTGCACTGGTAGTGATTATCTATCTTTACTTTAGAGCAGAGCCATATTATGTTTTAATTCCTTTTGTTGGTTCCTACAGTATACCGTTTTATCTGACTGCTGTTCTTTCTTTTTTTACTATTATAGGTGCAGCTAATGCAGTTAATTTAACAGATGGTCTGGATGGTCTGGCAGCGGGTACTACTTTAGTTGTTTCATTAACTTTTGCTGTTATTTTTTTCTCCTTTTCGAATGATTATTTTACAGTAATGATGCTTATATTGGCAGGTAGCTGTCTGGGATTTTTGTGGTTTAATGGAAATCCGGCTCAGGTTTTTATGGGAGATGTTGGGTCTCTGGCTATCGGTGGAATTCTTGGTACAGCAGCCGTTATTACAGGGACAGAATTTTATTTATTAACTGCAGGGGGAGTATATGTAGCTGAAACTGTTTCAGTTATGATACAGGTACCTTATTTTAAACTAACTGGCGGAAAAAGAGTTTTTAAGATGACTCCTATCCATCATCATTTTGAACTTGCAGGGACTGCAGAAAATAAAGTTGTAATTAGATTTATTATTGTAAATGTTATTTTATCATTATTAACTATTTATTCACTTTATGTTTAAAGGGGTTTGATTATTTTGTATTTGAAAAACAAAAAAATTGCAGTAATGGGATTCAGCAGTAGAACCGGAATTTCTCTTGTTAAATTTTTAAATAATAAGGGTGCCAAAATTATTATTTCTGACACTAAAAACAAAAAAGAACTTGACAATTTAATAAAAGAAATTGATGGCATTAATTGTGAATTTGATTTTGGTGGACACAGCAAAAAAATTTTAGAATCTGAATTAATAGTGATGAGTCCGGGTGTACCGCTGAATATTCCAATTTTAAACCAGGCTAAACTGCTGGATATAGAAATAATTAGCGAAATAGAACTTGCGTACAGATTTTGCAGAGCTAAAATTATAGCTGTCACAGGTACAAATGGCAAAACTACAACTGTAGATCTTCTTGGTAAAATGCTGCAGGGAATGGACAATAAAAAAGTAAGGACAGCAGGGAATATAGGTATTCCTCTTATTTCGGTAGTGGATGATTTAAATAAAGATGATATCATTGTTGTCGAAGTAAGTTCTTTTCAGCTGGCAGCGGTAAAAGAATTTAGACCCTGGATTTCTATATATCTTAATTACAGTCCCGATCATTTAGATCGACACATTAATGAAGAAGCCTATAAAAATGCTAAACTTAAAATATTTTCTAATCAGACTAAAGATGATTATGCCTTAATTGATATTGATGATGTATATCTTAATTCAATACGAGATAATATTCCAGCCAGAACGCTGTATCTTTCTCAAAATAATAAGGATGCTGATTTATTTATTGAAAACACAAAACTGATGCTTAAAAAAAATAATAGAGAAATAGAAATTTTAGATTATCGCTATATGGATTTACCTGGAGATCATAACAAAAAAAATTCAGCTTTTGCAGCCGCAGCAGCATATCTTTGTGGTCAGAATAGAACAAAAATCAGAAATGTTTTAAAAAATTACTCTTTAAAAGAACATAGGATGGAATTCATACAAAATAATAGTGGTTTTATATTAGTGGATGATTCAAAAGCAACCAATCCTGCTGCAGCTGTTAAAGCCGTTGAAAGTTTTAAACAGCCTGTAGTTTTAATTGCAGGTGGACAGGACAGAAATGCAGATTTTAGTGAATTAATTGATGTAATTGATAAAAAAGTTAAATTTTTAATTCTGCTTGGAGAAACAGCGGATCAAATTTATGATTTAACTGTTAAAAAAACTTCTGTTGCTGCTGTTAAAGTTTCTGATATGCAGGAAGCTGTTGTAACAGCATTTAAAAAAATGAAAGAAGGAGATTGTCTGCTCCTTTCACCTGCCTGTCCGAGCTGGGACATGTATGAAAACTATAAAGTAAGAGGTAATATTTTCAAAAAAGAAGTACAAAATATACTTAATTTTAAGTAGTATAGTGTAAAATATGAGTAGGGTGTTTTAAATATGCGCGAAAAAAAATTACCTGATTTAATGTTGATCTTTGTGGTAATGACTCTGATAGTAATTGGGTTAATTATGATACTTTCTGCCAGTTCTATAAAAGCTCAGGATTATTATGGGGATAATTTTTATTTTTTTAAAAATCAAATTAAATATTTAATTATAGGGTTATTATTTATGTTTCTGACCATAAAAATTGATTATAATGTTGTCAGAAAAGCTGCTCCCTTAATTGTTTTATCTGCAGTTTTTTTACTAGTTATAGTATTAATCCCTGCTGTGGGTAAAATGGTTGGTGGTGCACGAAGATGGCTTTCTTTAGGGCCTATCAGTGGTCAGCCTTCTGAATATGCAAAACTGGCAGTAATTATTTATCTTGCTGCATATTTTGATAATGAAGATAATGATATAAAAAATTTTACAAGTGGTCTGCTTCCTGCTTTGATCATAATTAGTATAATATTTTTATTAATTTTATTAGAACCGGATCTGGGTACAGCTATAATGATTGCAGCTATCTCTGCCATAATAATTTTTTCAGCAGGTATAAAGATGAGACATTTTTTTACTCTGATACTGATTACTGTACCCATGTTGTTCTATTTCATTTATTCAAGTCCATATAGGAGGGAAAGGATGTTTGCATTTATTGATCCCTGGAAAGACCCACTGGACACAGGTTACCATATTATTCAGTCTTTACTTGCACTTGGATCAGGCGGTATATTTGGAGTTGGACCAGGAGGCAGCCATCAAAAATTTCTCTATCTTCCTGAACCAGGTACAGATTTTATATTTGCAGTTTTGGGAGAAGAATTTGGCCTGATTGGTACCTTGACTGTTCTGGTGTTATTTTTTCTTTTTGCCTGGAGGGGTTTAAAGATAGCTGTTAATGCTCAGGATGTATTTTCCTCACTGCTGGCGGTTGGTATAACATCATTTATTGTACTACAGGCAGTATTAAATATAGGTGTTGCAATAGCAGTTTTGCCGGTAACCGGTATTACTTTACCTTTCGTAAGTTATGGAGGCTCTTCACTTATTATTATTTTGTCATCTCTCGGACTGTTGTTAAATATATCCAGATATACAAAGAAATGAGGTTAAATATGAAAGCAGTAATTACTGGTGGTGGTACAGGTGGACATATTTATCCTGCTCTGGCAGTTGCAGATAGGCTTAAAAAATTGGGGTGGGAAGTTTTATACATAGGTTCTAATTTTAGATTGGAATCTGAGATTGTTCCTGAAGCAGGTTTTAAATTTGAGTCAATTCCTGTTATGTCACTGCCCAGAAAAATTTCATTTGACATAATATATTCTATAAAAGAAAATTTAAAAGGACTATTTAAAGCTTATCAAATAATAAAAAAATATGATGCAGATATTGTAATTGGGACAGGAGGTTTTGTTGCTGGCCCTGTTGTTCTGGCAGCATATTTTAATAATATTTTTACTTTGATACATGAACAAAATGCATATCCAGGTATAACAAATAAAATTTCATCATTTTTTGCTGATATAATCTGTTTAAATTTTTCTGAAGCTGACCAGTATTTTCCAAAGTCTGTCAGAAAAAAAACAAAATTAACTGGTAATCCAGTAAGACAGGAGATTATAGATAGAACAAGAATGGAAGGAGCTTTAGAACTGGGGCTTAACTACGATTGGAAAACTATTTTAATTGTTGGCGGAAGTCAGGGAGCTGAGAGTATCAATCAGGCTTCAATTTCACTGTACAGATATATAAGTAATAACCCTAAAAAAAAGATTCAGCTGCTTCATATAACAGGTAAAAAAAATTACCAGTCTGTTCTTGAGATGCTGGAAAATTACAAGATAGATATTGAAAATGACAGCAGAATAAAAATCTTTTCTTACCTATCAAATATAGAAAATGCTCTTGCAGCATCTGATCTGGTAATTTCGCGTGCTGGGGCAACAGGTATTTCTGAAATTACAGTTAAGGGATTAGCAGCTCTGCTGATACCTTTTCCTCATTCTGCTGAAGATCATCAGCTGTATAATGCATCTTCTCTCTGCAGTAATGGTGCAGCTTTGATGATTGAAGAAAAAAATTTAAATGGAGAGATTTTACTCAGAAAAACTCTTGAGATTATTGAAAATGATAGAAGATTAAAATATATGAAACAAAAGAGTAAAGCTGTGGCAAGAGAAGATTCACTGGATAAAATAATAAATATAATAATAGAAAAGATTAATTAGGGGAGATTTTTGTGCTAAAAAAAGGTGCTCATATTCATTTAATAGGAATTGGTGGAGTTTCAATGAGCGGTATTGCTAAGATATTATTTAAAAGGGGATATAAAGTAAGTGGTTCTGATCTAAAAAAAAGCAAATATCTTAAAGATTTAGATGAAAACAATGTGAATATTATTATCGGACACAAAAAAGAAAATATTATAGGTGCTGATTATGTTGTTTATTCCAGTGCTGTGCCTGAAGATAATGTTGAAATTAAAGCAGCAAAAAAGCTTAATATTCCTATTTTTAGGAGGGCTGAGATGCTTGCTGAACTAATGAAAGAGAAGAAAACAATAGCAGTTGCAGGAACACATGGGAAGACAACCACAACAGCTATGCTTGCTGCTATTTTTAAAAATGCTGACAAAGATCCAGCTATCATGGTAGGAGGATATCTTCCGGAAATAGGTGGGAATGTATCTGATGGAAAAGGAGAATTTTTTATTACAGAAGCTGATGAAAGTGATGGATCATTTCTGTATTTTGATCCATATACTGTATTGTTTACCAATTTGGAGCTTGATCATGCTGATTTTTATAAAGATATTGATGAAATAAAATATGTATTCAAACAGTTTTCTGATAAAGTAAATAATAAAGGCTTTATTATTTATAATAGAGATGACAAAAATCTTGCCAAATTATTTAAAAATAATCAGTTTAAATTCGGCATAAAAGATGGCGATTATATATCAGCTGACATTAAATATTGTAAAGAGAGAAGTAGTTTTAAGTTTTATAGCAGTAGTCAATATATTGGAGAAATACAATTAAAGGTGCCTGGTGAATATAATATTTATAATGCTCTTGCAGCTGCATCGTGTGCATTTCAGCTGGGTATTGATTTTGATATTATTTCTACTGCATTAAAAAATTTTAAGGGTGTTGGAAGAAGATTTGAATTTAAAGGCAAATTATTAGATAATAAAGTTGATGTGGTAGATGATTATGCCCATCATCCATCTGAAATAAAATCTCTACTTAAAGCTGCACAAAATATAGGTTATAAAGAAGTAATTGTTGTATTTCAGCCTCACCGCTACAGCCGAACTAAAAAGTTGTTCAATGAATTTTCATCAGCCTTTGGTGATGCTGATACTTTATATCTTACAGATATTTATTCAGCTGAAGAAAAAAATGATTTTAATATAAGTTCTCAGGATTTACAAAAGGCTGTTGAAAAAAATTCTGATGTTGATGTCAGATATTTTTCCTCTTTCTCTCAAATAAAAGCAGATATTTTAAACAATCTTAAAGAAGGACAGCTTATTTTAACTGTTGGAGCCGGAAATATTTATAAACTGGGGGAAGATCTACTTTCTGACAGGAGGAAATGATGAATAAAAAGCCTTTAACAATTTTATTAATTATATTTTTTTTAATAACGGCTTCAATATCATTTTTGTTTTCTCCTTTTTTTAAAGTAAGGGAATTCAGCATTCATTCCCGTCAGGAAATTGACAAAAAAGCTCTGCAGAGGGCACTGCTGGAATTATATGATTATAATATTTTGCTGTTAGATAAAGATATTATAAAATCTAAGCTGGAGAGGTTTTCTTTTATTTCTTCAATAGAAATAAAAAAAACTCTTCCGTCAAAAGTACATATTATAATTGATGAAAGGACACCAATTGCCTGGATTGATAATAAAAAATCGAGAATAATTTTTTCTGCAGACGGGATAATACTGAATGAAGTTACAGATGATAGAATAATTGATCTTCCAGAGTTAGCCGGAGTAGCTTATAAATTTGATAATAATAAATTGAAGTTTCCTGATTATACAGACGTTTTATTTTCAGCATTATTAAAAATTGATCAAAATTTACTGCATAAAATAAATAAAATATTGTATACAGATGATGGCATTTATAAACTTTATTTAGATACCAATACAGGTGTTAATTTAGGAACTAAAGAAAATATAGAGAAGAAATTTAATATACTGGCTTCAATTTTACAAAAAATCGAGTCTGAGAATAAAAAAGCTGACTATATAGACCTTAAAGTTGTAAAACATCCTGTAATAAAACTTAAAAGTGAATAATATAATTGAATAGTAATAAAGGAAAAAAGATATTTATATTGAAATATTAAAATTAAGTGTGCAATTTACTGTTTTGAATATAAATAAAGAAGAAAAATGAAGAGAAAGGGGGTAGACTGTTATGAAAAGAAGAAAAAAAATTATAACAGGACTAGATATTGGAACTACAAAAATATGTGCTCTAATTGCAGAAATTGGTGGAGAGGGTAATATAGAGATAATTGGAATCGGACTTTCCCCTTCAAATGGACTCCGTAAAGGAATAGTTGTGGATATAGATAAAACCAGCCATGCAATCAAAAGTGCAGTACAAAAGGCTGAAAGGATGGCAGGTATAAAAGTTGACTCTGCATATGTTGGTATAGCTGGTTCCCATATTCAATCTATCAATAGTCATGGAATTGTTGCAGTTACAGGTGATGAAAAAGAAATAAAAAAGAGTGATATAGAGAGGGTACTTGATGCAGCCAAAATTATACCTTTATCTGCAGAAGAAGAGATACTGCATGTTTTAGCACGAGAATTTATTGTTGATGGGTGCCCGGGAATAAAAGATCCTCTGGGAATGTCAGGTGTCAGACTTGAGGTTGAGACTCATATTGTTAAAGGAGCTTCTACTTCTATTCAAAATTTAGTAAAAAGTGTTTTGAGGGCTGGTTTAAGTGTTGATGATGTTGTTTTAGAGCCACTTGCTTCCAGTGAATCGGTTTTATCTGATGATGAGAAAGAACTGGGAGTTGTACTTGTTGATATTGGTGGTGGAACAACAGATTTGATTGTATTTCATGAAGGAAGTATCACACACACTTCTGTTTTACCTGTTGGCGGCAACCATGTTAGTAATGATATTGCTGTAGGCTTAAGAACACCTGTATCGGAGGCTGAAAAGATAAAAATACTTTATGGCTCTGCAATTGCTGAAAAAATTGATGAGGAAGACTTCATAGATGTTCTTTCTGCAAGTGGTAGAGAAAGAAAAAAGATACCAAGGCGTATTTTGGGTGAAGTAATAGAGCCCCGTATGAAAGAAATTTTTAGTATGGTTAAAAAAGAGTTGAAAACAGTTGGACCGGCTGATTTAACTCCAGCTGGAATGGTGATTACAGGTGGTGCATCACTGCTGGAATATTCAGGTGATCTTGCTGCACAGGTAACAGAACTTCCCGTAAGAGTTGGAGAACCTGATTATGTAAGTGGGCTTTCTAATATTATTGATAATCCTGTATATATAAAAAAAGGTGATACTGTGCCTAAAGCCATTTTTTCTACCTCAGTAGGTTTAGTACAGTTTGGAATTAAAGATGATGATAGGGGTGAAAGCAAAAAAAGTAGTAATAGTAAAACAATTGTTAATAACTTTTTTGGTAAATTAAAAAATTGGTTTAACGAATTTTTTTAAATCACAGCAAAATAAATAATATCCTTATAATAGAGGAGGGAAAATGAGTGTTTGATATTGGTACAGAAATTGAACAGTTTGCAAATATAAAAGTTGTTGGAGTAGGTGGTGGCGGCAATAATGCCGTAAACCGCATGATACAGGAAGGGTTAGAAGGTGTAGAATTTGTTGCAGTAAATACAGATGCTCAGGCATTAATGTCTTCAAATGCAGGCATTACAATTAGAATAGGCGAAAAAATGACTAAAGGTTTAGGTGCTGGTTCTAATCCACAGATTGGACTAGAAGCGGCTCAGGAAAATAAAGAAGAAATCAGTCAGGCAATACAGGGAGCTGATATGGTATTTATAACTGCAGGTATGGGTGGAGGTACCGGTACTGGAGCTGCTCCAGTTGTTGCTGAAGCTGCAAAAGAAGTAGGAGCTCTGACAGTGGGAGTTGTTACAAAACCATTTACTGTTGAAGGAAAAAAACGAATGAATAATGCAATTCAGGGAATTAATGAATTAAAAACTAAAGTAGATACTTTAATTGTTATTCCAAATGACCGCCTGTTGGAAGTGGCTGAAAAGCAGACCAGCTTAATGGAAGCTTTTAAAATAGCTGATAATGTTTTGCGCCAGGGTGTACAGGGGATTTCGGATCTTATTACAATTACAGGTATTATCAATTTGGATTTTGCAGATGTAAAAACTATTATGACAGAAGCTGGTTCTGCTCTAATGGGAATAGGTAGAGCTAGTGGGGATAATAGAGCTTCTGAAGCAGCAAAGCAGGCTATTGCTTCACCACTGCTGGAAGCTTCAGTAGATGGTGCAAGAGGAGTGCTGTTAAATATAACTGGAGGACTTGATCTCGGTATACATGAAGCAAATGAGGCAGCCAGAGTTATTCAGGAAGTAGCTGATCCAGAAGCAAATATTATATTAGGTGCTGTAATAGATGAAGAGCTGGAAGATGAAATTAAGGTTACTGTAATAGCTACAGGTTTTGATACAGCTAGATCTGCAAAAAAAAGCAAAAAATTTGACAGTACTCCCGAAGCAGAAGATCTATCAGATAGTGATTTTGAAATGGAAAGTTTTTCTGGTGATGATCTGGATATTCCGGCTTTTTTGCGAAAAAAACAAGACTAATATAAATCCTGATATATAACATATCAGGATTTATATTAGCAGTTTTTGATAAGCAGCTCTTGGTACTTATATACTTTAGCGCTATCAGTATCAATAAAATTTAGTTATTTTTGATGAGTTTGGTGATTTTTATGTTTAAATATGTTAATGATACCTGTGATTATCTGCAGTTTAAAAATGGCACAGATAATCTATTTAAAATAATTTTTTCTACCCGCAGAGGTGGAATTAGTGATTTTCCATATAATTCTTTAAACCTTGGTCTGCATGTGGGAGATAAAAAAGACAATGTAATAAAAAATAGAGATATTTTATTCAATGCGGCCGGTATAAACAAAAAATCTGCTGTAGTTGTAGAACAGATACATGGCAGCAGAATTGCTGTGGTTGATAAAAAAAATTCTGGCTGTGGATATTTTGCACATTCAAATGCTCTTTCTGGGTTTGATGGTATGATTACCAAAGAAAAAAATCTCCCTCTTTTTGCCTTTTTTGCTGATTGTGTTCCTATTATTTTATTTGATGATAAAAATCGTACTGCAGGTATTGCTCATGCTGGATGGAGAGGGACTATAGAAAAAATAGCAGCTAGAATAGTGGATAAAGCTGTAAAAGAATTTTCTTCAAAACTGGCGGATATTAATATCATTATTGGTCCATCAATTTCAATGAAAAATTATGAAGTTGATAAAAAACTGGCAGATTTATTTTTACAGGAATTTAATAACAGGGATAATTTTATTATAAAGTTAAATAATAGTTATTATCTTGATTTAAAAAAAGTGAATAGGAAAATACTGCTTGATTTAGGAATAAAAAATGAAAATATTTTTGTCGAAAATAAATACTGTACATTTGAAGATGAAGATTTATTTTATTCTTATAGGAGAGATGGTAGAAGCACAGGAAGAATGGCTGCTGTTATTGAGATTATTTAATCTGTTAGCTGCTGAAATGTTAAAGGATGATTAAAGTGAAAAGAAAATCTTTTAAAAAAAGATTTTTGCCATATGTGATATTTTTTATAGTTTTTGTTTTAATTATTATTATTACCCATATTTTGGATTTTTCTGATTATGATATAATTACCGCTGCTCATGGAGAAATTATTGATGGTTTTGAGACTAAAGCGTTAATTATAAGAGATGAAAAAAATATAAAATCTCCTGCAGCCGGGAAAGTGAATTTGTCTTCACTAGAAGGAGATAGAATTTCTACCGGCACAAAAGTTGCTGAAATAAGTTTAGAAAATGGGAATTTGAGTATATATAATAAAATTCCTGGTATTTTAAGTTATGCTACAGATGGTTTGGAATCTACGGTCATTCCTTCTAATATGAATAAACTTGATTTAAATAACATAGAAAAATATAAAGGCAATTACCGCCATTTAATTTCTGGAAATAAAATTGAACAAGGGAAGACTCTCTACAGAATAATTAATAATTTCCGTTTATTTTTAATTGTTCCTGCTGAAAAAGAAGAAGCGGAACGTTTTAGAATTAATGAAATTATTTTTCTAACAGAACAGAAGAAAACAGATTTAATCAGAGGTAGAATTATTGATATTACTGAAGGAATAGATAAATCTTTTATATTTGTTAAAATGGACATATTTGTACCAAAATGGATAAATATCAGGTGGATTGACATAAATTTTATTAAAAATATTTATAGAGGTATAAAAATTCCCAGGAGTGCTGTGTTTACTCAACCATCCGGTCAGGGAGTTTTGAAATTAAGTGGATATAACAAACATGTTTTTCAGGAAGTAATTGTGGTAGATGGTGATCAGGAAAATGTAATAGTTAAAGGCTTAGAAGTTGGAGTTCAGGTTATTGTAAACCCTGAAGACTTTAATTATGGTATTGAGGAGTGAATTATGTTGGAAAAAGAAGATTTGATTTCCAGATTGAATAAAGTTAAGAAAGAAATTAAAGAATCTGCTGAAAAAGCTGGCAGAAAATATGAAGAAATTAATCTTATAGCTGTCAGTAAAAATCATCCGGTCGAATCTATAAAAGTTCTCAAAAATACAGGTGTAAAATTATTTGGAGAAAATAGAGTACAGGAACTGGAAGAAAAAGATAATAAACTTAAAAAAATTAACATAGAAATAGACTGGCATTTTATTGGACATTTGCAGAGAAACAAAGTAAAATATTTAATGAGGATGCCAAATTGTAAGATGATTGAATCACTTGACAGCTGGCGTCTTGCCAAAGAAATTGATAAAAGAGCCAAAAAAAATAATAGAAATATACCGCTTCTAATTGAAGTTAATATAGCAGAAGATGAAAATAAATATGGAATTAAACCTAATAAAGTTGAAACTTTTTTAAAAAAAGTTATTAAATTAGATAATATTGAAATAAAAGGATTAATGACTATTGCTCCTTATAATGAAAATCCTGAAGAAGCTCGTCCTTATTTTAGAAAGATGAAAAAAATACAGCAGGATTTAAATGACAGAGTGTACCCACTTCCCGAATTGTCCATGGGTATGAGTAATGATTATAAAATTGCGGTTGAAGAAGGAGCTACAGCTGTTAGAATAGGTACTGCAATTTTTGGAAAAAGAAATTATTAGAAGCAGGAGGCGGATAAATGTACACACTTATCAGAGGAATAAATTTATTTTTTGAAATTGTAACATGGTTGATTATAGCAAGGGTTATTTTATCCTGGATTAGACCTAATGTTCAAAATATGAGCTGGAGAAAAATTATTATATTTATTTATAATGTTACTGAACCAATCCTAGGTCCAATAAGAAACATTCTGCCAACAACAAATATTGGGATTGATTTTTCTCCTCTGGTTGCAATATTTGCTCTTTCAATAATCAAAAATTTTATTATAAGAATTCTAATTTAAGGTGGTATTTGAATGCTGAATAAAGAAAAATTATTAAGTCACCTTTATGAAGAAGACGAAAAACTTCTTGGTTCTCAGATTATAGATAAAATAGAACAGGTGCTTAGATATAATAAAGAACAGTCAACTGATTTTTTAAATCCCTATCAGCGGGAAATAGCTACAAGTTTATTAATTCAAATTTCAGATATTAATTTTAAAAAAGAAGGTGGTTATAAATCAGCAGAAAGAAAAAGAATAGTTATTTTCCCGGAGTATTTATTTCCAGATCTTGTTGATAACTTTATTACTATATATGAAATTGAAGGAAATTTTTCTTTTCAGAACTTGAGTCATAGGGATTTTCTTGGAGCTTTAATGGGGCTTGGTATTCAGAGAAAAATGATTGGTGATATATTAATTAATCAGGATACAGTTCAGTTTATTACTGCTGAAGAAATAAAAGATATAATAGAGATAAAACTAAAAAAAGTGCATGAGGTACCTGTTGAAATAAGAGAAATCAAAGAAGATGATTTAATTATTCCTGCTAAACATGTTAAGAAAATTTTAACCACTGTACCTTCAATGAGACTTGATGCAGTTGCCAGTTCTGGGTTTGGCTATTCACGCAGTAAAATGTCAAGAGATATAAAAAACGGCAGAATTAAAGTGAACTGGAAACAGGTAACTGATCCTGCCTTTGACATAGAAATAGGTGATTTAATTTCTGTTAGTGGTCGAGGAAGAGTTAAAGTTTCTGAAGACAGAGGACTTTCAAATAAAGATAGAATAAAATTAACTTTAAAAAGGTTTACTTAAAGGAGGCTTGACTTTGAAAATTACACCACTTGATATTTATAATAAAGAGTTTAAAAAATCTACTTTTGGTTATAATACAGATCAGGTAGATGAGTTTATGGATGATATAGGTGTAGCCTACGAAAGGCTGCTGAAGGAAATGAACAACCTAAAAGATGAAAAACAGTCACTGCAGGAAAAGCTCAGCAGTTATAAAGATATTGAAGAAAGACTGGAAAACACCCTGCAGGTCATGCAGGATACAGTTGATAAACGAATTGAACAGGCTAATAATGAAGCTAGAATGATAGTTAAAGAAGCTGAGTTGAAAGCACAGCAGATTAAAGATGATGCAGAAAAAGCAGTTGCTCAGGAAAGAAGGAACTTTGAACAGCTGAAAGAAAAGAAAAACTTTTTTAAAATTCGTTTTCAGACACTTCTGGAAAGTCATTTAGAAATGCTGAAAGAAGATGATGACAGAGATTATGCAGGAACAGAGGATAGTCCTGATAATATAGAGTTTCCCCAAAATCACAATTAATAACCTTTTGATATCCTTAACATTGCTGCAAACTGAACAGGTTAGGCTGTTGTGATCTTTTAAATTTG
>NZ_QPJN01000023.1:6847-40483 GCF_003338615.1 Halanaerobium sp. DL-01 | reverse complement strand
GTTCAACCCTATTTCTTCCTTCATTTCGTTAAGATTCATTGACTAAAAATTTCAATATTCCTGCATCTCCCCTTTTTGCAGCAGTATATAAAAAATGGGGAAAGTCCAGATAATTTAGGTGTTCACCTTTGCTTCGTTCTGTGTTACAATTATCTTGACACATATTCTGTACCTCTTAATGTTTTTGTTATTATTAACATTATACAAAAGGTACAGGTATGTGTCTATTTTTTTAATTCAAATCGTGCATTTAATTATACAATTTATTTTTTATTAAATTGTATTGTTTTAACTTTAAATTAGTAATCATTATTGTTATAATAGATTAGACATTAGAGGTAAACATACATTCACTTTTAAATTGCGGCTCAATTTTTCAAAACAGTTAGTTTTTTGAACCTTTGAGCTGTAAATTGGTAAATTGGATTTGACAACTATGTGTTTATTATTCAATAAAACTATGTAAACTATATTATTCAGAGGGGGAGATAATTTGAAAGAAGGAAAATTTATACTTGAAGCCCCTTTTAAGCCAGAAGGAGATCAGCCTGAAGCAATTAAAAAATTAGTTCAGGGTATTAATAAAGGATATCGCCATCAGACACTGCTTGGTGCAACCGGTACTGGAAAAACATATACAATGGCGGCACTGGTGGAAAAGGTCAATAAGCCAACACTGGTTATCGCCCACAATAAAACACTGGCTGCACAGCTTACAAGTGAGTTTAAAGAATTTTTTCCGCAAAATGCAGTTGAATATTTTGTAAGTTATTATGATTATTATCAGCCGGAAGCATATGTTCCGCAAACAGATACCTATATTGAAAAAGATGCATCTATAAATGAAGAGGTAGAAAAATTAAGACTTTCAGCTACTACTTCTCTTTTTGAAAGAAGAGATGTTTTGATTGTAGCAAGTGTTTCCTGTATTTATGGTCTTGGTTCACCAGAGGACTACCTGGATCTTTCCTGCAATTTAGAAGTGGGAAAGATAATGGACAGAAAAGAGATAACGAGGAGTTTAACTTTTATGCAGTACAGCCGCAATGATATGGATACATCGCGTGGGCATTTTCGTGTTAAGGGAGATGTAATCGATATTTTTCCCGCTTACAGAGATATTGCTGTTAGAGTTGAGCTTTTTGGAGATGAGATAGACAGACTGGTTAGAATTAATACGGTGACAGGTGAAGTTGAGGCCGAGCTGGATGAAATAACAATATTCCCGGCCAGCCACTTTGTTACACCTGAAGATAAAGTACAGCGTGCTGTGCAGAAAATTCGAGATGAGCTGGAAGAAAGGGTGGAAGAGCTGAGAAGTGAAAACCGCCTTGTAGAGGCACAGCGGCTTGAACAGAGGACAAGATATGACCTGGAAATGTTAGAACAGATGGGTTTTTGTTCCGGGATAGAAAATTATGCCCGTCATCTGGCCGGCAGAGAAAAAGGTTCAAGGCCAAATACTCTGATCGATTATTTTCCTGATGATTTTATGGTGATTATTGATGAATCTCATATGACAATTCCACAGATAGGTGGTATGTTTGCAGGAGATAGATCCAGAAAGGAAAAACTGGTTGAATATGGGTTTCGCCTTCCTTCTGCACTTGACAATAGGCCGCTTAATTTTAAAGAATTTGAAAAGATTGTTCCGCAGGCAGTTTATGTTTCTGCTACTCCTGGGCCATATGAAGAAAAACACAGCCAGCAGGTGGTGGAACAGATAATTCGTCCGACCGGACTTGTTGATCCGGAAATAGATGTAAGGCCGACTAAAGGACAGATTGATGATCTGCTGGGAGAAATTCAGGGGGTAGTAAAAAATAATGAGAGGGTGCTTGTAACCACTCTTACCAAAAGAATGGCAGAGGATTTGACCGAATATATGGCGGAAGCTGGTATTAAGGTTAGATACCTGCATTCTGATATTGATACAATAGAAAGATCTGAAATTATTCGCGATCTCAGACTGGGAGAATTTGATGTGCTGGTGGGAATTAACCTTCTGCGTGAGGGACTTGATTTACCAGAAGTTTCCCGAGTGGCGATACTTGATGCAGATAAGGAAGGATTTTTGCGTTCTGAGCGTGCACTGATACAGACAATAGGACGTGCCGCCAGGAATGTTGATGGTAAGGTTATCATGTATGCAGATAAAATGACCGATTCTATGAAAAATGCTATTGATGAAACAAATAGAAGAAGAAAAATTCAGATAAAATATAATAAAGAAAATAATATCACTCCTAAAACAATTATTAAACCGGTAAGAGATGTTTTGAGGCCGGTAGAAATGGTTGTTTCTGAGGATAAGGCAAAATATTATGATAAGACCAATGATAATAATGAAGAAGAAAATAAGCTAGATTTTGACAATATGAGCCGAAAAGAGCTGATGCAGCTTATCTTTGATCTGGAAATGGAGATGGAAGAAGCTGCAGACAATCTGGAATTCGAAATAGCTGCTCAGATACGAGATGAAATAGAAGAAATTGAAACAAAACTATAATGGTACCGGGTACAAAAATCGCAAATAGTACCAGGTACAAGTTCAAAATTTCACTTGTGCCTGGTACATATAATGGTACATATAAAATAAAAAGAGGTGTAAATTTTAAGATGGGATTAGATCGTTTAATTATAAAAGGTGCTGAAGAGCATAATCTTAAAAAAATAGATCTGAATATACCGCGTGATAAATTGATAGTTATAACAGGGCTGAGTGGTTCGGGAAAATCATCACTCGCTTTTGATACAATATATGCTGAAGGACAGAGACGATATGTCGAATCGCTTTCTGCCTATGCAAGACAGTTTTTAGGTCAGATGGAAAAACCGAAAGTGGAATATATTGAAGGACTTTCCCCTGCAATTTCTATTGATCAGAAGACAACCAGTAGAAATCCTCGCTCAACAGTGGGAACTGTAACTGAAATACATGATTATCTGCGATTGCTTTATGCAAGAGCTGGGACTCCTCATTGTCCGATCTGTGGTAGAGAGATAAAATCACAGACAGTTGATGAAATTGTTGATCAGGTGCTTGAACTTCCAGAAAGGACTAGAATTCAGGTGTTGTCCCCTATCGTTCGTGGGCGCAAAGGAGAACATGAGAGAACTTTTATGCAGGCACAGAGAGATGGTTTTGTTAGAGCAAGAGTTGATGGAGAAACAGTACTCCTGGAAGAAGCGGAAAAACTTGATAAAAATTTTAAACATGATATAGAAGTAATTGTAGATAGACTTGTTATTAAAGATGGGATTAGAGAAAGGCTGGCTGACTCTCTTGAAACAGCACTTAATTATGCAGATGGTCGGGTGATGATTGAGGTAATAGGTGGAGAAACTACAACTTACAGCGAAAAATTTGCCTGTCCTGAACACAATATTAGCTTAGAAGAAATGTCACCCCGCATGTTTTCTTTTAATTCCCCCTATGGTGCATGCGAAAATTGTGGTGGTCTTGGTATTAAAAAAGAATTTGATCCAGATCTCATTTTAGAATATGATAAGTCGATTGAGGAAGGAGGGATTATTCCCTGGAAAAGTTCTTCCAGCCGCTATTATCCTGCACTGCTTAAGGCAATGGCAGATGAATATAATTTCAGCTTAAAAACAAAAATTAAGAATCTGGATGAAGATATTCTGAAAAAACTTATTTATGGTGATGATAAAAAAATAACTTTTCCCTACACAAACCGCTATGGACGAACTAGAGACCATACAACACGTTTTAAGGGAATAACAGGATATTTAAAAGAGAGAATGGAAAAATCGGATAGTCCAGGAACTCACAAACGCATGGAAAGATATATGAATGAAATTCCATGTCATGTATGCCACGGACAGCGTTTAAAGCCTGAAGTGCTGGCAGTAACTGTTGGAGGTATTTCTATTGCAGATTTTAGTTCGTTTACAATAAAAGAAGCATATGATTTTCTACAGGAAATTGAGCTGGACGAACGCAGCAAAAAAATAGCGGGAGAAATTTTGAAAGAAATTAAACAGAGGTTACGTTTTCTGCTTGATGTTGGTCTCGAATATTTGAGTCTTGATCGTTCAGCGGGAACTCTATCTGGTGGAGAAGCACAGCGGATCAGGCTGGCCACACAGATTGGTTCTGGTTTAATGGGGGTATTATATATTCTGGATGAACCGAGTATAGGACTTCATCAGCGGGATAACAATCGTTTGATTAATACTCTTGAACATATTAGAGATCTGGGTAATACAGTAATTGTTGTAGAGCATGATGAGGAAACTATAAGAGCAGCCGATTATATTATAGATATGGGCCCTGGTGCAGGTAAACATGGGGGGGAAGTTGTAGCCGAAGGTTCGCTGGATGATATCCTGGCAGAAGAGCGCTCTCTAACAGGTCAGTATCTTTCCCGCAAAAAAGTTATACCTGTACCGGAGGAACGTTACAGTCCCAATGGTGAATGGCTGACAATAAAGGGAGCAAGGCAGCACAATCTAAAAAATATAGATGTGGATATTCCTCTGGGTACTTTTACATGTGTAACAGGAGTTTCAGGTTCTGGTAAAAGTACTTTAATAAACAATACTTTAAAAAGACAGATGATGAAAGAAATTTATGATTCGACTCTTCATCCTGGTAAACATGATTCTATCGAAGGTAAGGAAAAAATTGATAAGGTGATAGATATTGACCAGTCTCCTATTGGTAGAACACCTCGTTCTAACCCAGTGACTTATACAAAAGTGTTCAATTATATTCGTGATGTCTTTGCAAGCACACCTGAGGCAAAGCAGAGGGGCTACAAAATTGGTCGCTTCAGTTTCAATGTCAAAGGTGGACGATGTGAAGCCTGTAAAGGACAGGGTATAGAAGAGATAGAGATGCACTTTCTGCCTGATGTTTATGTCCCCTGTGAAGTATGTGGAGGGAAGCGATATAATCGTGAAACATTGGAAATAAAATATAAAGGTAAAACAATTGCTGATGTGCTTGATATGAATGTAGAAGAAGCACTGGAGTTTTTCGAAAATATTGAACCCATCAGACGACGACTGCAGACCCTTTATGATGTAGGGCTTGGATATATAAGATTGGGCCAGCCTGCCACAACATTATCAGGTGGCGAAGCTCAGCGGATAAAGATAGCTAAAGAGCTGGGAAAGATCAGCACAGGTGATACACTTTATCTTCTGGATGAACCAACAACAGGCCTTCACTTTGATGATATTAAAAAGCTGCTTAAAGTACTGCATCGACTGCGCGAAAATGGAAATACAGTTATTGTTATAGAACACAACCTGGATGTAATAAAATCAGCAGATTATTTAATAGACCTGGGACCTGAAGGTGGAGAAAAGGGTGGCCAAGTAGTTGCAGTAGGGACACCAGAAGAAGTAGCAAAAACTGCAGGCTCATATACAGGTAAATTCCTGCAGGAAGTACTTTGAGTACCTGATACCCAAAACCCTCATTTGTACCCGGTACATATGGAAATAGTTAAAATATTCACTTGTACCCGGTACGTATGACGTATGCTTGTACCCGGTACTAAAGACTCGGTACTAAAGACTAAAGAGGTGTTGATGATTCATGGTAGAGAAAAAAGGACATATTGAGGCACAGCTGAAGGAGCTTCCCCGCCAGCCCGGGGTTTATCTTATGAAAGATGAGACTGGGATGATTATTTATGTTGGAAAGGCTAAGTCTCTGCACAGCAGAGTCAGGTCATATTTTCGTAAAAATGATCAAACATATAAGACCAGGATGCTGGTTAAATATATAGATGATTTTGATTATATAATGACAGATACTGAAGTGGAAGCATATATTCTGGAAGCAAACCTTATAAAAAAATATCAGCCAAAATTTAATATCCGTCTCAAAGATGATAAAACTTATCCATATATAAAAGTTACTAAAAATGTTGATTTTCCCAGGGTATTTAAGACTAGAATTGTTAAAAATGATGGGGCAGAATATTTTGGTCCATTTGCCGATGTAGATGCTATTTACAAGACTCTTGATATTATAAAAGATATTTTTAAGCTGAGAAGCTGCAAAAAAGAGCTGAAGGCAGATGAACCAGAAGATAGGCCCTGTTTAAACTATCATATTGATAAGTGTCTGGGGCCGTGCATAGGTGCGGTCAGTAAAGAGGATTATCATGAGCTGATCGATCAGGTCTGCCTGTTTCTTTCCGGCCGTCAGGAAGAACTCCGCACTCAGGTTGAAAAGATGATGAAAAATGCTGCTGAGGAGAGGAATTACGAAAAAGCAGCCCACTTCCGTGATGCGCTTAAGGCTTTCAAAAAGCTGAGTGAAAGCCAGAAAGTTATGACTGATAAAAATATTGATCAGGATGTAGTAGCACTTGTCCAGGGGGAAAAGGATAATGCCTGTGCACAGCTTTTACTGGTGAGAAACGGCCGCCTTATCGGGCAGGAATATTTTATCCTTCAGGGTACAGATGATGAGGCAGAAGCAGAGATGATGGCGTCTTTTCTGCAGCAGTATTATGAACAGGCTGCAGGAATTCCAGATGAACTGCTTCTCAATACTAAAATAAATTATGAAAAGCTGCTGTCTGAAAGGCTGGCTGATATAAAAGGTAAAAAGGTTAGTATTCAGTATCCGCAGAAGGGTGATAAAAAGAAGATGCTGGATATGGCAGAGAGAAATGCATTTCAGAACTTAAAAAAAGAAGAGATCCGCAGTAAATATGAAAAAGAGAGAACTTCAGGTGCGGTGGAAAAGCTGGGAGAAATTTTAGAGATGGAAAAGCCACCTCTTTATATAGAAGGATTTGATATATCAAATATTCAGGGAACTGATTCTGTCGCTTCAATGGTTGTATTTAAAAATGGAAGGCCTTCAAAACAGGATTACAGGAGATTTAAGATAAAAACAGTTGAAGGCCCTGATGATTTTTCCAGTATGAAAGAGGTAGTAGAAAGACGATATGCCAGACTGCTGAGGGAAGATAGGGAGCTGCCAAATCTAATCCTTATTGATGGAGGAAAAGGTCAGCTCAAGGCAGCTTATGAAATTCTGCAGCTTCTGGGGATAGAAAATCTGCCAATAATTGGACTTGCTAAAAAAGAAGAAGAAATTTTTAAACCTGGAGAGAGTGAACCGATTATACTACCCCATCATACTCCAACACTGCAGCTTCTGCAGCGTGTGCGGGATGAGGCACACCGTTTTGCTGTCAGTTATCACCGCAAACTCCGCTCCCGCAGACTTACTCATTCTATGCTTGATGAAATACCGGGTGTGGGGCCGACCAGAAGAAATTCACTTCTGCAGCATTTTGGTTCGCTAGCAAAAATTAGAGAAGCTGAGATATGGCAGCTTAAAAAGGTGGATGGAATCAGTGGTAAAACAGCCCGCAAGATATATGATTTTTTAAGAGAAAATATGAGAGCATATTAATTTACTGCTGCTTAACCGTTAAATTTGTAAAAAGATTGAAAGATTTTTTCCAGACCATATTTATCAGGTGAAAAGATATATTCAGTATTTCCAAGAAATAAATAACCACCTGTATTTAACACATTTGTAAATTTGTTTATCAGATAATTCTTCATATCTTTGGTGAGATAGATAAAAAAGTTGCGGCATAATAT
Source organism: Halanaerobium sp. DL-01 (assembly GCF_003338615.1). NCBI lineage: Bacteria > Bacillati > Bacillota > Clostridia > Halanaerobiales > Halanaerobiaceae > Halanaerobium > Halanaerobium sp. DL-01. The sequence continues at coordinate 32,875 of NZ_QPJN01000023.1, read as the reverse complement.
TAAATCCCAGCTGCCACTGTAGGGGGCATTTATGAGATCTTTTTGTTCAAATTTGACCTGACTTTTTATATCTGTATTTAGTCGGTAAGCACTGTTTTCCCCATCAATTGCTGTAAAGTATTTTTTGAGATATCTGTCAGAAACATTTTTGAGAGAATTTTCTCTGTACTCTCCTTTTTTGGCCTTTTCTAGAATTGACCTGTCCAGGTCAGATGCCAGAATTTCATAGCGGGATGGATCAATATTTAGCTCATTTAAAATTATGGCCAGTGTATATGGTTCTGACCCATTAGAACAGGGAGCACTCCATATCTTAATCTTTCTTTTTTCGGCAAACATTTCTGGAAATATATTATTTTTTAAAAAATCAAAGTTTTCGGGATTGCGGAAAAATTCCGAGGTATTGATAGTAAAATGGTTTAAATATGCATCTTTAAATTCAGTATCATGTTTGAGCAGATTGAGACATTCATCAAAATCTTTTACATTGTGCCTGCGCATCAGGCTTTTTGTCCGCCTTTCCACTCTGTCCAGCTTATAGCCGTCTAAATCTATATCTAAAATTTTTTTTGCCTGGTTTTTAAATTCTTCAAAACTTACTGCCATTTATTACTTCCCCTCCACAATATTTATTATTCTCGGTCCTATTTCATATAAAGGTTTTATTTCATGATAGCCGCCAATTTTTGCAGCTGCTCCCGGCATACCATAAACTAGAGCAGTTTCTTTTGATTCTATAATACCATAACCGCCATTATCAACTATTTTCTTCATACCGCGAGCACCATCTCTACCCATACCGGTCAGAACAACACCTATCAAGCGTTCACCATATATTTTGGCAGTACTTTCCATCATATAATCAACACAGGGTCTTACTCCCATATATCTTTCTTCCTGACTTAAGACTACCCTACCTTTATTATCAATTCTCAGATGAAAATCTCCTGGTGCTAAAAGAGCTCTTCCCGGCTGCAGTTTATCTCCTTGTTTTGCTTCACTTATTTTGAGGCCGGAAATACTGTCAAGTCTTGCTGCCAAAGTTTCTGTAAAACCGGCAGGCATGTGCTGTACAATAACAAAGGCAGCCGGAAAATTTTCTGGAAAGGCAGAAAAAAGCTTATTCAGGGCTTTGGGACCACCGGAAGATGCACCAACAGCAATGACCGGAAAATTACCGCCATCTTTAAACTTTTTATTTTTTTCTTTTTTTATCTTTGGGGTAGGGCTCTGGCCTTTTGCAGCAGCTTTGATCTTCAAAACAAGTTCTTCTTTAATAGAATCAATATTGAGCGATATTGATCCAGAGGGTTTGGGAATAAAGTCGAAAGCTCCCATTTCCAGGGCTCTAAAAACTGTTTCTCTATTATCAAGTGCACTTACCATAATTACCGGTAAATCTGGATATCTTTCTGCAACTATTTCCAGAGTTTCAAGACCGTTGAGTTCGGGCATTTCAATATCTAACATAAGAACATCCACATCATAGCGGGCCAGCTTACGCAGTGCATCACTTCCATTGTAGGCTGTGTCAATAACTGTCAGTTTAGGATCAGCTTCTATTGTATCGGAAAAAATTTTCCGCATAAAGGCAGAATCATCACAAATTAGTATTTTAATCATAATCATTACCTCCAATCTCTCTTTCTTGTACAATATTCAATATTCGCTGATAGAGGATGAAATCCTTTTAAAACAATTCATTATTTTGAAAAAAAGTTTTAACATGATATAATTGATTCAAATAATCTACTGCTGAGGTGATAATGATGAATTTGATAAACTGTAAAAAATGCGGAAAAGTTTTTGCTTCCTCCGGCTCAAAAGTTTGTCCAGCCTGTAGTGAAGAAGAGGAAAAGAAATTTCAACTTGTAAAACAATTTCTCTGGGATAATCCCAATTCAACAATTGATGAAGTAGTAGAGGGCACTGCTGTGGACCGGGAAACCATCATCAAATTCATGAAAGAAGACAGGCTTGCTTCTCATGGGCTTACAATTGATTTTAAATTACACTGCCGCCGCTGTGGTAAGGAGATTGATTCTGGTGAATACTGTGCAAGCTGCAGAAATAAAGTTATCAGTGATCTAAATGCTGAAGAAGAGGAAGAAGATGTAGAAAAGGATTATGAATCTGGAAAGATGTTTTTAAAAGATAGGATTGAAAGAAGAAAGAAATAACGATCACTGTTTAGTACAGCTGGGAATGTTAATTTATCTAAATATTTCAGAATATTATTAAAAACAAGTTATTGCACAAAATTTGAACTTATTTTCTGGGGGTTGTCAAAACAATAATTGCATGTTATAATGGTTGTGAAATAATTAACAAAGTCTCAATAAGTTAAGATAAAATTAAAAAGGAGATGGAAGTTATGAATGCATTTTTAGTACCTCCAGAAATTCAGTTTGGGGAAAATTCATTGGAATATTTATCTGCACTTGAAGGTGAAAAAGCTGTTCTTGTAACCGGCGGCAGCTCTATGAAAAAGTTTGGTTTCCTTGATAGGGCAGAAGAACTTCTGCAGGGTGCTGGTATGGAGACTATGATCATCGATGGGGTAGAGCCTAACCCATCTGTTAAAACAGTTTATGCAGGTAGAGATGATATGCTTGATTTTAAGCCTGACTGGGTAATTGCTATTGGTGGTGGTTCTGCATTAGATGCAGCCAAGATTATGTGGGTTTTTTATGAGCATCCAGAATTAAAATTTGAGGATATTATAGAGGTTGCTTCTATTCCTGAATTGAGAAATAAAGCTAAGTTTATTGCTGTACCTTCAACAAGTGGAACTGCTTCTGAAATTACAGCTTTTTCTGTAATTACTGATACTGAAAGAAAGATAAAATATCCAATTGTTTCTCCTGAAATTATTCCGGATGCTGCAGTTGTTGATCCGGAGATTCCGGCAACTATGCCTCCACATATCACTGCCAATACCGGTATGGATGTTATGGCACATGCTGTAGAATCAATTACATCTACCAATTCCAGTGATTATTCTGCACCACTAGCCCTTAAAGCAATAGAACTGGTATTTAACTATCTCCCCAGAGCGTTTGCTGATGGTGATGATATGGAAGCAAGAGAAAAGATGCACAATGCTTCTACTTTAGCCGGGATGGCGTTTTCTAATTCTTCTTTAGGTATTGTCCACAGTCTGGCTCATAAGATTGGGGGAGAGTTCCATGTAACTCATGGACTTGCAAATGCTATTTTGCTTCCTCATGTTATTGAATACAATTATGAAGCTGCTGAAGAACAGTTTAAAACTGTAGAAGAATATATGGGAATTGACAGTCTGGCTGATGAAGTAAGAAAGCTCAGTAATGAACTTGATATTAAGCCTAAGTTTCAGGATATTGACTGGCTTGATTACAGTGATGAAGATTTTGAAGAAGCACTTGCAAGAATGTCTCAAAATGCGCTTGAAGATCCATGTACTCTTACCAATCCAAAAAAACCTGATGTTGAAGATATGAAAGAAATTTACAAAAAAGCTTATTATGGTGTATAAATAACAATAACACCTCCTAATTAAGTATTTTTATAAGGCCGCTTAAAAGCAGTAATGGTTTTTGAGCGGCTTATTTATATTTAAAATTCTTGAGATTTGCATAAAAAAATAAATTTTAAAAAATGATAAATTAAGTTAAAAAAGCTTGATTAAGCAAGATAAATGGATTTAATAAACTATAGCTGCCTAAAATGAGCTTTTTTGTGGTTTAATATTTATATAATAATAGACGATATTAAAAGCAGAAGGTCAAAGTGAAAGAATAATGCAGGGGGTATAAGGTATGAAAATTAATGACCTCAAAGCAGGAAGAATAAATCAATATTATAAAATAGTTCAGCAGCAGGCAGAAAATAAAAATAATGCTGATAATGATAAAATGCAGATTTCAGATAAAGCAAAGGAAATTGCCAGTGCCAAAAAGGCTCTGAAAAAATCGCCTGAAATTAGAGAAGAAAAAGTTGCCGAGATAAAGGCGAAAATAAACTCGGGCAGCTATGAAGTGGACAGCAAAAAACTGGCTCAAAAGATGTTGAACCAGATTAAGCAGGTGCAGAGTAATGAATCAGAAACTGAAAGATAAATTATTAAAGATATTAAATGAAGAAAAAGGACTTTATCTCGAGTTATTAAAAATAGCTGAAGAAAAACATGAAGCTTTAGTTGAAAATGATACAGAAAAGCTGCTGGAAACAGTGGAAAAGGATAAAGATATAATAAGTAAAATTGAAGCAGATGAAGAAAAGAGAAATGAAATAGTATCAGAAATAATTGAACACTTTAAAATAGATGATGAGAACAAAAGCTATTCAAAGCTGGTAAAAAGTCTTCCTGAAGACTGGAAAAAGGCTCTTGATCCATTAAGAGAAGACCTAATAGAAATAACAGACAAATTTCAAAAAATAAACATAGAAAATCATTCACTTTTAAAACAGTCTTTAGAATTTAATCAGCTCTCAATTGATACAATTTTGAACAGCATACAGGATGAAGATATAACATATTCTAAAGATAAGATAGAACAGCCCAAACTGTTAAACAGACAGGGTTAAAGGTGGTAATCAAATGAATAATATTTTTAGTGGCCTTTATGTGGGATTAAAATCTCTTGAAACTCAGAGAAAATCTCTTGATGTTACAGGCCACAATATAGCAAATGCAAATAATGAGGACTATTCCCGCCAGCGGGCAGTACATAAAGCTTCTTACCCATATACTCCTCCAGGACTGTCAAATCATGGTGGAGCAGGACAGTTTGGTACAGGAGTAGAGTTAGAAACTGTAGAAAGAATGAAAGATCAGTTTATAGCCGGTCAAATTTTTAAGGAAAATCAGACATCAGCTTTATGGGAAGAGGTAAGCCAGGGATTAGAAAAGATCGAATATATTTTTAATGAACCATCTGAATCAAGTCTTGCCACAGCTTTTAATGATTTCTGGAACTCTCTTCAGGATCTAAGCAACAATCCCAATGATACAGCGGCAAGAAATATGGTTAGAGAAAGAGCCTATACAATGATGGATGCATTTAAAAGCATAGACAGCCAGCTGGTTGATTATAAGGCATCATTAAATGAAAATATTTCAACAAATGTTGATAGAATTAATCTTTTGTCAGATAAAATAGCGGATTTAAATAAGCAGATTGTGTCTGTTAAAGGAAGTGGGCAGAATCCCAATGATCTGCTGGACCAGCGCGATTCACTGTTTAAAGAATTAAATCAATTTATCAATGTACAGAGCAGAGAAGATGAACAGGGTAATCTGATAGTCTCTACAGGTGGAATGCAGCTTGTCAATGGCTCTGACAGCTATCATTTAGAAACCCGTGAGAGCGAAAAAGAAAGTGAAAGATATAAGGATAAAATATTTCATGAAAGAACTGATACAGAAATTGAACCTACAAATGGTAAGCTCGCAGGGACAATCGCTGTTAGAGATGACAAAATAGATTTTTATAGAGGAAAATTAGATACACTAGCAGCCACATTTGTAAATGAATTCAATACACGCCACAAAGAAGGATATGATAAAAGTGGTGAGCCAGGTCAGAACTTTTTTGAACCAATTGAACCTGATCCAGATGATCGCAAACAGAGTGCAGCTGTACTGATGAAACTTGCACCAGAAATTGAAGCTGAAGATGGGTTGGAGAAAATAGCAGCAGGAAGTTATAGTGAAGAACCTGCAGTGCTTAAGGTGAATAAAACTAATGCTGACGCTGTCGGAGATTTTCAGATAGAAATCAGTGAAAATGGCAGTGACTATCAAATAAAAATATTTAATAAAGGTGAAACAGAAGCAATTACCAGTACTACTGTAGGAGAAAATACAGAGATTGGTTTTGATATAGAAACTGGAAGCTTTATTACAGATCTTACAGATACAGATATAGACTTTACTTTAACAGCACAGGATACAGGAAATGTTAACATCGGTATGGAAAATAATGCCGGCAGTGGAGATAATGCAAACTATCTATCAGATATTTTTGATAAAAGTGATGTTGTTGAAGGTACCTCTGTAGATGGTTATTACAGAACTATTATAACTTCAATCGGAGCTGAAGCCCAGAGAGCAAGCGAGATGCGGGGTAATGAAGAGGTCCTTTTAAAACAGCTCAATAATTTAGAGCGCAGTGTTTCCGGTGTTTCTCTTGATGAAGAAATGACCAATCTTATTAAATACCAGCAGGCATATAATGCTTCTGCAAAATATATTACAAAAGTTGAAGAAATAATAGACAGCTTGATGAGTATTGTTAGATAGGAGTGGAGCAAATGAGAGTTACCAATTCAATGATGGTTAAAAATATGTTGGACAATTTAAAAACAAATTTTAGTGATTTAAATACATTAAATGGACAGCTCAGTTCTGGCAAATTGTTTCAGATGCCTTCAGATGCTCCAATAAGAGTTTCTGACAGTATGAACTTCAACTCTATTTTGAATAGAAATGAACAATTTAAGAGAAATGTAGGTCAGGCAGAAAACTGGCTTAATACAACTGAGAGTGCTCTCAAAAGTGGAACTGAAGTTATACAGAGAGCAAGAGAACTTACCATTTATGCATCAAGTGATTCAATGACCGCAGATGACCGAAAAAAGATAGCCAGTGAGTTTAAGGAATTAAGAGATGAACTGATAGATATTTCTAAATCCAAACTTGGTGACAGCTATATTTTCTCAGGCCAGAAAACAGATCAGGAACCATTTACTGTTGAAAAGAATGGTATTGGAGATTATGTAAAGTATAATGGTGATAATAAAGATATTAACAGAAGAATGAATGATAATGTTAAGTTTGGAATTAATTTAAGTGGAGAAAAAGTATTTAAAGATGAGATTGAAGCTTTAAATAAAATATATAATGATCTCTCTGCAGCAAGGGCAGAACTGCAGAGCACTAAAAGTTATACCACTGTCAATGATTTAAATACAGAGCTTGGAGATACAACAGCTGTCAACAAAACATTTTCCATAAAAGTTGATGGAGGAACCGAAGATGTTGTTACCTTTGATGGAAATTATACAGGTGCAGATGCATTTGAAAGCTTTGAAGACTTTAAAAGTTTTGTAGAAGCTGAAGTAGATGGAGTTACAGTAGAATTCAGTGAAAATGATAATATCATTTTTAAAAGCAATAAAGCTGGAGCTTCTTCCAGCATAGAAATAACTAATGATCCTGATGGGATTTTAGGTGTAGAAGATTTAGTTTACGGAAGTGATGACGGTTGCAGTGGTGAAACAATTGGTAAAAACCTGTCTGATATGGATAAAGCCATCAATAAATTTACTGAATTAAGAGCAGAGGTTGGAGCAAAGCTAAATAGGACTGGAAATATAGAAAGCCGTCTGGAAGCAAATGAAGTTCATTTAAAGAAATTGAAATCCAATAATGAAGATGTTGACATAGCAGAAGTTATAACAAATTTAAAGATGGAAGAAACAGTTTATAGAGCTTCTCTAGCCTCTGGAGCCAGAATCATGCAGCAGTCTTTAATAGATTTTATTAAATAAGTTTTTAGTGGCTTTTATAACTATGGTTTTAAAGAACACCATAGTTGTAATGGTTACTAAAACACCGCTGCTGGCAGCACTATCGGCCGAAGTGCAGCTGACGGGGTGCTCATATAACCAAAACAAATTAGAATAACTGGCAAGGATGCCAGGAAAAACACAAAATTTCAAGGAGGAATAAATAATGAGAATTAACACAAATATAGCTGCGTTGAATTCATACAACCAGCTAAATAACACACAGAATAACTTAGAAAAGTCTTTACAGAGATTGTCTTCAGGTAAAAGAATCAATGGTGCTGCTGATGATGCTGCCGGTCTTGCAATTAGTGAAAAGATGAAGTCTCAGACAACCGGACTAGCACAGGCACAGAGAAATGCTCAGGATGGTATTTCAATGATTCAGACTGCTGAAGGGGCTCTTAAAGAATCACACTCAATTTTGCAGAGAATGAGAGAGTTGGCTGTTCAGTCTGCTAATGATACTAACACTGAAGCAGATCGTAATGAAATTCAAAAAGAGGTAGATCAGTTAGCTGCAGAACTTACTAGAATTGGTGAAACTACTGAGTTTAATACTCAAAAGTTACTGGATGGTAGCTTAGATGATACTAAGTTTCAGATTGGTGCTAATAAAGGTCAGAATATGGAAATTGCTATCAATGATATGAAAGCAGATGCTCTTGGGGTAGCTGGTGAAGGTGGAGCCAGTTTTGAAATTTCTACAACAGTTGCTAATACTGATATAGCTGCTGGAGATCTTGCTAACTTAGGTTTAGAAGATGGAGAACAGACTTTAGAGGTTAGTAAAGTAGATAATGTAACATTGGCTGATGGCGCAGTTGCAAATTATGGTTTAAAAAATAGTGATGGTGAAGTAATTGCAACAAGCACAGATGGTAATAATTATCAGTTGTTAGATGGAGCATATGAGGAAGGTAATTTATCACAAGCTTCCTATAATGGTACTAATGTAGAAATAGCATTTGCTGATGAAGTAACATCTGGTGAAGTTACTTTGACTGGTGTTGATGATGCTGCTGGAACAATTGGTGGAGCTACAGCAGAAGCAACTGTAGATGCAAAAGGTCTAGAAACCGGGACTTATTCAGTTGCAGTCGAAGTTGATCAAGCTTCTTTCGAAGCCGCAGAATATTTTTCTGATGTGACTTGGACTGGAGCAGGTACTGCTACATCTGCTGCATCAGATATAGAGTCTGTATTACTTGATGAAAACGGTAAAGCTACAGCAGTAGAATTTGGTGGTACTATAGCTGCATCTGGTTCATATTATAATATTGAAGATATTAATTTAGAAGCTGATGCTACCACTCCTTCTAATGTTGTTCCTGCAGATGCAGAAGCTGCATTTACAGCTAATACTGCTTTCGTTGATGGAGATACACTTGAAATTAGAGGAGAAGGCGGAATCGATGTATCTTCACAAACAGCTGCAGATAATGCTATTTCAAAATTAGACGATGCAATTGCTAATGTTTCCGCAGAACGTTCTAAATTAGGTGCTATTCAGAACAGATTAGATCACACAATCAATAACTTGAACACAGCTGAAGAAAACTTAACAGCTGCTGAATCCAGAATTTCTGATGTAGATATGGCTAAAGAAATGATGAGCTTTACCAAGAATCAAATCTTAAGTCAGGCTGGTACAGCAATGTTAGCTCAGGCTAACCAGTTACCACAGGGAGTACTTCAGTTACTCGGTTAATTTCTTGAAGAGATAAATATATAAAGTTCAACAAATAAGCCGGCCGGTTTTCCGGCTGGCTTGTTTTTTAAGAAAGGGTGAAAAGCTATTATGAAAGTAGATAAGATAGATTCTCTACCCAGTAAGCAAGTAAACAGCATGCAGAAAGATCAAACAAATAAAAGTAGTAATAATAGCAGTAATAATAAACCCGACTCTCTTCAGGAAAAAAGAAAATATAATCAAAAAGAACTTGAAGAAGATGTCAAGGAATCAGTAAGTGATATCAATGATATAATAAAAAAAGTAAAAGAGGATTTAGCATTTAAAATACATGATAAAACAGATAAACTTATGGTGCAGATAGTTGATTTAAAAACTAAAGAAGTTATAAAAGAAATGCCGCCCGAAGAAATGCTTGATTTACAGGCTAGAATTCATAGGATGGTAGGACTTTTAATTGATGAGAAAGTTTAGAAAGAAGGTGTTAGAATGGCTGATCTTAGTTTAGGTGGCTTAGCTACCGGTATGGACACGCAGGGTATAATTGACCAATTAGTTGCCATAGAGCAGCGTCCAATATTAAATTATCAGCAGGAAATATCAGAGCTTGAACAGACTAAAGGTGCCTGGAGAGATGTAAACAGCAGACTTGATAAGTTAGAAAATAAGATTACAGATTTAAAACTTTCTGCCACCTATAATTCTAGAACCGCTAATAGCAGCAATGAAGATGTAGTTACAGCAGCTGCAAGTAATAGTGCTGATGAAGCTACTTATTCTGTTACAGTTAAAAGTACAGCTAAAGCTCAGCGGCTTGCTGGAACAAGATTTGATGATGCTAGCGCTCCAATTGCTGGAATTACAGCAGAAAGTACAATCACCATTAATAATACAGATATAACAATTAGTGATACAGATAGCTTAAGAGATATTAGTAATAAAATTAATGATGCCGATGCAGGGGTAAATGCTTCTATAGTAGATAATCATCTTGTTTTAGAAACAAATGAAACAGGAGTAGAAAATGCTTTAGATACAACTAAAGCAGGAAGTTTTGTTGATTCCAATGACGTACTTAAGACTCTTGGTCTGTTAGACAGCACTAGTGGAGAAATAACAGATGCTATTGAGGTACAGTCCGCTTCTGATGCAGAAATAGATATTAATGGTATTACAGGTATAACAAGTTCAACCAATACATTTTCTGAAGCTGTAGAAGGTGTCACATTCAATATTAATCCAGATGCTGTTGCTAATGATGGAACAGATACTGCTTTTTCCAGTGTATCTGTGAGTAAAGATACTGGTAAAGCTGCTAAAGCAGTTCAGGCTTTTGTAGATCAGTATAATAGTGCAATGAGCTTTTTGGATGGTAAAACAGATTATGATGCAGAAACAGAAAAAAGTGCTGTTCTTCAGGGTGATAGTACTGCTATGCGCTTACAGATGCGTTTAAGAGAACTTGTAACTTCTAAAGTAAAAGATAGTGGAGATTATAAAACCCTAACCTCGGTTGGGATAGAAATCGACAGGGATGGAGTAATGAGTTTTGATAGTTCTAAGTTTACTGAAGCTCTGGAAAATTCTTCAGAAGAAGTTGCCAATCTTTTTAAAGCTGAAAGTGAGTCCGAAGGATATGATGGTATGGCAGTTCGTATGGACAGTTACCTTGATCAATTGATGCAGTCCAATACCGGTTTAATACCCAGAAGACTTGATTTCTATGATAATCGTATTGAAGGATTAAATGAAGATATTGAAGATGTACAGAGAAGAGTAGAAATGACTCGTCAGCGCTATGTTGAGCAGTTTGCTGCTATGGAGGAAGCTATTTCAGAAATGCAGAGTCAGCAGAACTGGATGATGAGTCAGCTTCAGAATATGGGAGGATCTACTGTAAACAGTGTGATGTAAATATGATAGTAATTTGTTTTGAGGAGATTGGTGAGCTGAATAAATACTGGTCTCCTTTAATTGTTTTAGGGAAGGAAAATATATTATGGAAATTTATATAAATGAAAATGTAATAGCAGAAGCTGTAACAGGAAAAAATGATATTTTAGAGCTGGTAGAATCAAAGTTAGAAAATGAAATAATAGACACAATCTATCTGGATGATGTTGAGGTCTCTTTAGAATACTTTCAGGAAAATGAACTTGATTTAGAGAGAATAGATAAGATAAAGTTTGAAAGCAAAAAAGTTGAGCAGCTGATAACAGAAACTCTTACAGAAGCAGAGAACTACCTTCCGAAATTAAAAAAAGCTTTGAATAATTCAGCCGAGCTTTTCAAAAACGGCAAAGAAGCAGATGCTTCTGAACTTTTGGATAAGGCGTTAGAAGGCATCCAGTGGTATCTTGAAGTCATCAATGTCATATTATCATTAATAGAAAATAAAGATCTAAAGGATAAAGGGAATGTAATTACTGCTAATTTCACTCAGGCACTTAATAGAGGGATGATTGCTCTCCAGAATAAGGATTATGATTATCTGGGAGATCTATTGAAAGTAGAAATGGTGGAATATCTTGATAAACTAAGTGATTTGAATCAGGAATTATTAGAAGAATAATAAAAGAGGTGACAAAAATGTCTGCTGTAGAAAAAACAAACTCTGTCCTAACTCAAATCAAAAATGTAATTCAGAATCAACTAAATCAGTCTAAGCCGAGCAGCGAACAAAACAATCAGGATCTAAAAGGTGACAGATTTACTAAATCTCAGCAGCCAGAAAAAGTCACCTATGACCTGGAAGACTTTGCAGCTAAAGATGTGGTTAAAAGACCGATTAAAATCAACAACAGCAATAATATCTTTTTTATTAACCACAATAACCGCAATAGAGCTGTAAAAATAAATCCGGGAGAATATAATTTAACAGAGATTCAAGCTGCCATTCAGCATCAGGTTAACGAAGAATTTGGAATTGGAAAGGTCAGTGTCAAAATGACTGCCTCCGGTTCAGATCGTTTTATCTATGCTGAGGACAGTAATAGTGAGAAGCTTCTTGATAAGAAGGTGTAGGTAAGCTGCGGTAAATAAAAATTTATAATATTTGATAGATAAAAATAACCCCATTCTATACAGAAAAATTTCTTTATTAGATAGATTAGTAGTTAAAGTATAAAAAATTACGAATGATTAAAATGGAACCCAAAGCAATTGAACTATTGAAGAAAATAAGGAAATTAAAATAAGAAGTAAAGTCTAATCTGAAAATTGCTGAAGATAAAAAATCAGAGGTTAAGAAAAGGAAGAAAAAACTTAATGAAGTAGAGTGGAAACTGAGAAGTATGATAGCTACAGCAGTAAAAATAAGAGATGAAGAACTAACAGCTGAAGAGGAAAAAGAACTGCAGGAGCATTTTAACTATCTTAAAACTGAGGTAAATAAATGTGAAGCTTTAAGTTAAGGTTATTATAAATTTTATTGACTGAAAGGAAATTACATTGAATAAAATAGTTGTTTTGAAAGGTAATAAAAAAATATTAACCTTTAAAGTTAAAACTCCTAAAAATTCAAAACAGGGAGAAACTGATATCTTTATCGATTCTGGTAAAGGCTTATATTTTGATAAAATTGTTGCGGGAAACTATTTTAAAGAATTTAGTCAACCAGCTTATACAATTAATTCAATTAGCTGGCATGGTTATTTTCTTCCAATAAATAAGAAGAAATTATCTTCTCCTGTAATACATTTAAAAAACTATACTGATAAGGTGGCTAAATTACCTCATTTGGGAACTATCAATGCTGAGGAACCATTTCCTTTTCTAGTATTTAGCTTATGGGTACCTGAAGAGATGAACTTAAAGGATATTGGAGAGACAAAGAAAAATCATTCTAAATCTATTTATACAGAGATTAAAACTTCAGAGAATAAAAGACTAGATTTTTTTGTTTGTCCAAAATCAATTTCAGCTAATAAATTCTTAGAAACACAGTCTGGGTTAGTATATTTATTTTCCAATGTGGAAATATTTAATACAGGGACTTTTGAAATGGTTGATCCTAAGAACTTTAATTTTCAAATCATAGAAAATGTATCTGGGCATGATATAATTATCAGGCACAGTAAAATAGCTTCCAAAATTTTTTATAAGTTAAAAAACTTTTATTCCTTGATTTTTCATGATCCAAATGATGTATATAATCGTCTTTTTAATAGACCGGTTGTTACTATAGATAAGAATGATGACAAAAATATTGCATTATTAAGAGATGAAACAGAAAAAGAACTGGGTGTTGAGATTGAAAATAGAGGCAATATTTTTGAACAAATTAGGAATAAATTTAAAAAATAGATACTTAAACTTGAATTTTGAAATTAAAAAATTAAGGTAGTACTTTTTAATTTTTGTTGTTAAATAAATTTTTAATCTTGATTCAAATAACCGATTAAATAAATTATCCAGATTTCAGATACACTTAACTAAATTATTGTAACGCCCCCTAAGGATATTGGTCAGGTACCAATTAAACATTTTATAATAATTACAGGGGATAAAAGTAAATACTTAAAACTTATTATGCTGATGAAAAAATGGAAATTTACATTTAAAATTAATTCTTATATGCATTTTGATGAAAAAGTTGAAATTATGTGGAATTTTTCAGAAAAAACAAAAACAACTTTGTAGTAATTTATATAGAAAACTTAGAGGATGAAAATGAAGCAAAAAATATTGCAATAAAGAAACTTGAAAGTGTAATTAATTCAATTAGATTTATTTTAGACCAGAATATAGATTATCAATTGAAAAGTATAATCCAACTCAAAAATGATGGATTAAAAAATCAGGGATTAAATTTATTATCCTCAAAAATAACTGTTGTTAAAGCATTTCCAAAAAGTAAAGTTGACAATATAGAACAGTTATCAAATATAATTGATTCATCTAATAAAAAGAAGAAAGTTGCTTTTAAATATTACTTAAGAGGTTTATCAATAGATGGTTGGAATAATGAGGCTTTTCTAAATTATTATAAAGCAATTGAGTTGATTTCTGCACCGTATTTTAAAGAAGGTAAAAGAGAAAAAGAAAAAGAAAATAGTAAAAAAAGAGAAAAGCTTATTGATGAATTAAAATATCATCTTAATAATGATAATTCAGATGAATATAATAAAATAATTAAAAAAATTTATAAATTAGGTTTCCTAGCGAGTGAAAGAAAAATCAAATTAGCGATAAAAAATCTAAATTTATCTATGAAGGATTATAATATCAAAAATATCATAAAAGTAAGAAATAATATTGCAGCACATGCGAGTAGTAAATCTTATATAAAAACTGAAGATGTAGAAGAGTGTCAACAATTGTCTAAAAACTTGATTCTTAGTTATTTCACGAGTTAGTTCTAATGTATGATTGCACTGAGAAAAGTCTTAATTAGCAATTTTTGAATTTCACAATTGCTATTATGATAAAGATGTCAGATTGTTAAAATATTTAAAATCGACTTTTTGCAGTGTAACCATGTATTAATTTGATAGATAACACCCTAGAGATAGATATAAGTATATGTTATAATAAATTCATATAATTAAATGAATAAATTTTGATATTGATATAATTTCTAAAGAAGGATGTGAGCTGTTGTGCAGAATGAGAAAGACTTATTAAAAAAGGCGGTTAATTACAATCAAAATATCCTTAATGAAGCTGCTGGAGACATTGATTCAGTACTCCATAAAATTATTTACTTTGATTATAAGAGCCATACAATCTGGAATCCTCTTAAAGATGAAAGTTTAAGATATGATGTTGATCCGACTGACAAGTATGGAGAAGATAAAATTAAATCATTTCTAGATAACTATAAAAAGCTGGAGGAGTAAATTATGCAGGATAGGCAGATAAAATTACTCAATGATTTATACAATAATCTCTGCGAAATAAATGAAGAAGGTTTAAATGATGACCACTTTTATGACTGGCTTAATGAAAATTATTTTTTTGAAAAAGACTTAGAAGAGATAATTCATGAAATGAAAAGTGTATTAGAAAAGATATAATTAATATTATAATCAAATTTTTTTGTTTTATTTTCAAATCAATAGTTTGAACTGGGAGTGGTTCTAATGCCGAGAAAATTTTGGGGAATTCCCCGCGGGAAAAGAAGTATTGATGTTGTTCTGACAGTACTGGATTATATAAAAGATGACTTTATCGGCCGCCGGTGGAATAGGGAACTTCAAGAAGAGATAGATGAGATATTAGTTAATTCTGATTTAAAGAGAGAAAGAATTAAATTGGACGAAAACCCAGGTAATATTAGGTGTAATTTTACGAGTTTTAAAGCATTCGGCCTGATATATCTAGATTTTAATAATAAAATCAGTTTAACTAAAGTTGGAGAGCAGCTGCTGGATAAAAAGACTCCAACGCAGATCATTTCCTTATTATTAAAAAAACAGGTCCTAAATATGCAGTATCCGAGTCCATATTTTAGAAGAAATAATGCTAAAATAATTGATGATTTTCAAATTAAGCCTTTTAGATTTATTGTTGAATTACTGCTTGACAGTGATATTGATTATATTGATTTAGAAGAAGCTGCCAGATTTGTTGTTTTTGCTGAAAATCATGATCAAAAGGATAAAATTAAAAATTTGATTTTTGAATACAGAAATTCAGAGAGAAAAATAATTTTGAATAAATATTTTGATTATTACTCAACAAGAGGTATAAATAACTATGACGGAGAGTTAATTAAAGAAGAAGTTGAGCAGATATCTAAATTAACCGATATTGATGAATCTAAAGTTCAAGATATTTTAAATGATGAACTGGAACTAGAATTTAAATACAGACCTAATTCGCGCTGGACTGCTAATTACGGCAGTCGCTTTGATGTTGCCAGCACAATGAAAACACAGCTTACAGATATTGAGATAATCAAAGATGAAAATAATATTTTTGAATTAAAAAATGAAAAAGAGATTAAATCTCTGCTCGATACTCCAAAATTTTCACAGGAACTTATTCCTTTTACTGGTTACCCTAAAAATGCAGAAACTCAAGAAAAGAAACTAATTGATTTGCGATTCTATAATAGGTACGGTAAATCATGGGATTCAAGAAGGGGGATTACTGCCTCAGATTTAAATAAAGAAGGAGTATCTCCGCAGAAGATAAAAATGAAAGTGATAAAGAATCAATACAATGATTTAGTAAAAAAAGAAGCTGTTACAGAGAAGGATAAAGCATTTAAAATTATTAAATCCAGAACACAGTATTCTTCAGCTGACATTAATCAGGCTTTAAAGAATGTACCGCAGCCTGATTTGAATTATTTTGCTGAAGATTTTATTTCTTTAGGTGGAAATGGCGATAAAAACTTAGAGTTTGAAAAAGCTAACAGTATATTATTTAAAAAATTAGGTTTTGAAACAGAACATATAGGTCCACACGGCAGAAATCCTGATGTTTTAGTAAAAAGAGGTGGCGAAATAATTGGAATAATTGATGCAAAAGCAACTTCTAATGAATACAGTATTACTTCAGGTGACGAAAGAGCAGTAATTGAGTATATAAATATGTACAATGAAGAAGAAAAGCTTAAATTCTTCCTATTTTCAGCCGGTAGAACGGCAGCTGTTTCTGACTCAAATATTGAAAATATTTATAAGAGCACAGGTGTTAAAGGAAGTATAATAAGTTCAGTTTTACTAACTAGTATTTTAAAGGAGCAGTTAAAAGCAGAAAGGGATTTACCTGAATTAGAAGAATTATTTCAGTTAAATAGAGAAATTACCATGGATGATATCAATAACTTTTTTTGAAGTGGATTGAACGAAGTTATTTCAATAATTTAATCAATGGAAGCTAATAAAAGAAATTGATTTGGGTGAGTTAAATGCTGACTACCTTTCAGAATAATATACTTATTTGGTGGGGAAATAACAAGCGAATTTTTCCCTGGCGGGAAACAAGAGATCCCTATAAAATATTATGTTCTGAGATACTACTGCAGCAGACTAATGCCGAAAAAGTGGTGCAGGTATATAATAAAATTATATCAGACTATCCTGAACCTGCTGATTTATCGGAGGCTGAAACAGCAGATCTGGAAGAAATTATAAAGCCTCTTGGTCTGCTTAAAAGAGCAGGAAGATTAAAGAAAATAGCTGCTGAGATTACTCAAAAGTATGATGGAATCATTCCTGCTGATAAAAAGGCTTTAATAAAACTTCCTGGAGTTGGGAATTATACAGCTAATGCTGTAATGTGTTTTGCATTTGAAAAGCAGGTTGGAGTATTGGATACTAATACAATTAGAATTTTAGCTAGAGTGTTTGATATTAAAAGTGATAAAGCCCGTCCGAGAAATGATAAAAATCTTCAGAATCAACTAAATAAAGTTATTCCCAAAAATAAAAGTAAAATATTTAACTATGCTCTGCTCGACTTTGCTGCCCTTATTTGTACTGCTGAAAATCCAAACTGCGGAAAATGTGTAATCAGCAGAATCTGTTTTTCTTACAGTAATAAAGAGTGATAAAAAGCATATTTATTCTTTCAATACAAACTTATGTATGGTATAATTATTTTATAGTAAAAGGTCAATTTTGGAGGTGAAAATGTTGGCATATAAAGGTATATCGCTTTTTTCAGGCTGCGGAGGTCTGGACCTTGGTTTTGAAAAAGTTAATGATTATTTAAATAACGAAGGTAATAGTATATTTGAAATAATCTGGGCAAACGACATAAATAATGCTGCAGTTCAAACATATTCAGAGAACTTCGGTTTTGATATTTATGAAAATCCAAAAGAAGAAATCAGTAAAAAAAGAAAAAAGATTTTTTTGGGTGATGTAAAAAATATAGATTTTAAAAATGAAATTGAAGACGATATTGATTTTGTTTTAGGAGGTTTTCCCTGTCAGGATTTTTCTATTTTAGGAGGTAGTAAAAGACAGGGAATTAAAGTTAAAAGGGGTTCGCTGTATTTACAGTTTGTTAGATCACTTATTGAACTGCAGCCACTTTTTTTTGTAGCAGAAAATGTAAAGGGTATAAAGTCTGCAAACAACGGAGCAGCCTTTAAACAGATAAAAAATGATTTCCAGCATTTAAATGAAAATTTAGTTGAGCTGTCTGAAAAAACCAAAATTAACTTAAGTGATGTAGATAAGATAGAAAATTACAAGATACTATTTGATGATGTAGTGAATTTTGCTGATTTTGGAGTGCCTCAAAACAGAGAAAGAATGATCTTTATTGGAATAAGATCTGATTTAATTGATTCTTCGGAAGAAAAGACTATTAAAAATAAATTGAGAAAGTTTTTACTTCCAGAAAAATCTTTCCCTGTAACTCCACTGGAAGTATTTGAAGGAGAAGTTTTAGAAAATCTTAATCAAAAATATATTGGAATTATGGGAGAATTCAAAGAGTACTTAGAAAAAATGAAGCATGATTATGCTGAAGAATTCAAAAATAATACCTGGCTGGATTATGCTCTGGACATTACTGAAGATTATAAAAATCTTAATGATGTTGATTATAATAAAAATGAACGCACACAGGCTATATATAATGCTTTAAAGGAAATAGGAGCTTATAAAAATCCGATATCTAAACTTGCTTTTGAAGATGATTCTAATAAACGTGCTGCAACTCAGGAGCGAATTAAAGAAAGAATGCGTAGAATTCCACCCGGTCAGAATCATGAATTTGTGAGGGATACAAAATATTCTGTTAAAGCAATGATGAGTAATATTTATCGACGAGTTCATCCACTTGTTCCTTCACCTACAATAATTGCTAATGGCGGCGGCGGAACCTACGGATACCATTATGAAAGAGAAAGGCAAAATTTGACAAATAGAGAAAGAGCAAGACTGCAGTCCTTTCCCGATAATTTTTTATTTAATGGAAATAAATCAGATGTCAGAAGGCAGATAGGTAATTCTGTTCCGCCTCTGGGCTCAAAGAGAGTTGCTCAAGCTGTTAAAGATATTGTGCTTGAAGTAATAGAAAGCAAATTAATGATTAAAGCTGTATAAAATAAGTAAGGGCTTTTAGTTAGGGCAGATGCTAAATATCAAAATGAACTTTTAGTTGTCTGGAAAGATCTGGTTACAAGAAATAGAATTGTAATTGGTCGTCTGTAGAAACAGGATGATTTATATTGAGGTTCCCCCATTAAATTAGACACATCGTTTAGATAGTTTTCTCCCATTTTCGTAGTCTTCTGTATAATGTTTCTAAGCCCGTCAAAGAGATTAAAACAGCCCAAGAAAACTGAAGCTCAACCAGAAAAAGGTGACAGATTCAGCAAATCACAGCAGCCAGAAAAAGTCACCTATGACCTGGAAGACTTTGCAGCTAAAAATGGAATTAAAAGACCGATTAAAATCAACAACAGTAATAATATCTTTTTTATTAACCATAATAACTGCAATCGGGCTCTAAAAATTGATCCAGGAGAATATAACTTAACAGAGATTCAGCCTGCTATTCAACATAAGGCCAACGAAGAATTTGGAATAGGTAAGGTTAATCTTAAAATGACTGCCTCCGGTTTAGACCGCTTTATTTATGCCGAAGACAGCAGCAGTGAGAAGCTGCTGGATAAAAAAATTTAAAAGAATTAAAATTTTATCTTTACTAAGAAGTTTCTACTAATGATTGAAATATATATTAATCTTTCAATATTTTTGATTTGACAATTAATACACTATTGTAAGTTTATAGATAAACTAGGAGTTGATAATTATGAATGTCAATTCTGCTATGCAGGATCAGATTGCAAGTGTACAGCAGGCATTGAGCATGATGTCAATGCAGAAAGCAATGGGTCAGGATGGAGCAGCAGTAAGCAAACTGTTAGAAGGAATGGAAGAGAATACAGAGGCTGTTCAACAGGCAGCTGGGATTAACCGCGGACACCATATTAATGTACGCGTTTAGTTGAACTATGGGTAATAACTTTTTTATTTAAGTTGTTGCCCTTTTTTAATATCAAAATAAAGTAGGTAATATTTATGAATAAGATAAAACTTATATAAAGCCAAAAACAAAGGTGAAAATATAATAGTTGATAAAGATATAAAAAAACTGAAAGTGAGATGATCCCTTTATTATGGGCAGATTAATGACAAAATCTGTTTATTAATAAAGGGATTATTTTATCTGTTTTAAAGTAGATATTTTATTAAATAAGATATTTTTGGAAATTTAAAGGGAAAATTAAGCAGTTATAGAAATATAAGAATATGGAAAATATTAAGAGAATAGGAGTTTTTACTAAATGGAATTAAAATTGAATAAAAGTAATGATTTAATTTGTGTTAAATTTGATTATGATAAAGAAATTATTAAAAAAATCAAATTTATAGCAGATAGCCGCTGGAATCCGGCCAAAAAATACTGGACCATTCCTAATAATAGAAATCATTTAAAGCTTTTTTTAGAAATATTTAAAGATAATTATTTAACTTTTGATTCTAAAATAAAGTTTTTTGCGGCACCTGAATTGATTGCAGATTATTTCAATTATTATTTCCTTCCTAAATTTGAAAAAAAGCTAAAATTGAAAGGTTATACCAGAAGTACTATCAAAGCTTATATTAATCATAATAGAAGATTTATAATTTATATTCAGAAAAATTTATTTTCTATAAAAATGGATGATCTTAATGATTATATTTTATACCTCATAGAAGAAAAAGAAAATACTCATTCTTTTGCCAATCAGTTTATCAGTGCTTTTAAAATGTTTAATAATTTAATTTTAGAACTGGATGGAATTAATAAAAAATTATTTCGACCAAAAAAGAAAAAGAAGCTGCCTAAAGTATTGAATAAAAAAGAAATTAAAGAGATTATTGCATCTGTTGATAATTTAAAACATCAGCTTATTTTAATTTTAACCTATTCGGGAGGTTTGAGAGTAAGTGAAGTTGTGAGATTAAAAATATCTGATATTGATACAGATAGAATGCTGATTTATGTCCGCTCTGCAAAGGGATATAAGGATAGGTATACATTATTATCTAAAAACGTTTTAACAAAGTTGAAACTTTATCTAAAAGCTTTTCAGGTACATAAATATGATAAAAAATGGCTTTTCCCAGGTCAGAATAAGAATAGGCATTTATCAAAAAGAAGTGCACAGAAAGTTTTTAAGAGAGCCTGTAAAAAAGCAGGAATAAATAAAGATGTTGGTATTCATTCTTTGAGACATTCTTTTGCTACCCATCTGCTGGAACAGGGAGTTGATTTGAGATATATACAGAACCTGCTGGGTCATAAAAGTTCTACTACAACTGAAATTTATACTCATGTAAGTAATAAGAATTTTATTGAAATCACCAATCCTTTTGATAATTTATAGAATGGATATCTTAATGAAATAACAGTCGTGAAGATTTAAAGAGTAAATATATTTATGAATTTTTATACGTAAAGAAAAGAGTTATACGACATTGGGCTAAGCAATTACTGCTACTGGAACATCAATACTTTTAGCTGCTCTAACTAATCTTTTGTCTAAAGTTACTAAAGTAGCATTTTTACGCCTGCTTGTAACTAAATACATAGCGTCATAAGCAGGATGATTTATCTTGCATGAAAGTGGCAAAGCTTCTTCAAAAATGTCTTTGGCATCAATAAACTGATCTACCATTTTATAAAGATATTCAATTTTTTTCATAATATCTTCTTTTCTATAATCTTGATATTCATGATATTTCCACAATGTATTACTAGCTTCATAAATAAAAAGAGAAGGAGCAATTACCCAGTCTGCATCATTTAATATATTTACAATTTCTTGTTGTCTTTTACCACCCATCACTATTTCAACAGCTGCACTTACATCGATTGTAATTCTCATCTTTCACGATCCTCTCTAACTAATTTTACAGGATCTAATATTTCTTCATCTTTTTGTTCTTGACTGGTTTCTTCTTGTATTTTTTTTAGAAGTTTTTGACGACGTTTTTTGTTTTCTTTTTCTATATTTAACGCTTTTTCCAATAAAACTATTGTTTCCTGGGTAATACTTCTTCTGTCAGCTTCAGCTAATTGGACAATTTCTTGATAAAGATGTTCTGGTAAATCTCTGACTTGTAAAGATGGCATAATAAAAACCCCTTTCATCTAATAATTAATGTTTTATTCTATTTATATTATATCACTTAATATCATTGCATGCAATATGCATGTATAATGTTTATGATATTTATGCAGGTACTTTTTTCTATTAAAAGAATTATATTATTAATGCTCTTAATTAATAAAGATAAGAGCAGAGCCCAACAGTCGTATAACATGGGATTATCGCCATGCCTTCTGTCATAAAGCTTGCAGGTTAACCAATTACGTATACGAAAAAGCAAGCTTTACGCCAGTTCCTGACGGAATCAGGCACGAGCGCAAAATCCCAGGGACGTTATACGAAAGAGCTGGTTTGAAAAAGTCTTTTAAAATAATAATTAAATTCTAAGCTAAAATACTTCTATAAATTAAAACTAAAAATATTGCAATTGATTTTACATAAAATTTAATGTATAATTTAATTAAGATAATCATTTATGAAATATTTTAATTTATGGAGGTGCAGATAATGGTTACTTTAAGAATTGATAGAGATCATATGGTCTCATCTTCTGAAATTGTTCGTAATTTTAGTAAAATGTTAGATAAAACAAAAGAGTCCCCGCTTTTTATTACCAGAAATAATGATATTGAAGGTATTATGATGGATATTGAAGAATATGAAATGTTACTAGAAAAAATAGAATTTCTGGAAGACCAACTAGAGGATGCCCATATTGAAGAGATTATAGCCAAAAGAAAAGAAAACTTTGATCTTAAAGATGCAGTAAGCGAAAAAGAGATAATAGATTTATTAGATAAAGAATAGTTTTTAGGGGGCTTAAGTTGATGAAGCTTAAATTTCATCCTGAAGTTAAAAATGATATTGATAATTTAGATGGAAGTGTTAAACCGAGACTTAAAAGTACACTTAATAAAATTAAAAGATCACCTGAATTAGGAAAACCACTTGGAAATAAAAGTGGAATTGATCTATCAGGTTGTTTAAAAATCTACTTTTATCGGAAAAAATATAGAGTTGTTTATCAAATAATGAACGAAAAAGAAGTTATGGTTTGGTCTGTTGGTAAAAGAGAAGATCAAATTGTTTATATAAGTGCATATAAAAGAATACTGGAAAAGGGGAGATAAACCCCTTTTTTTATTTATAAAGATTTCTAAAATTTATCAAAAGAGCAAACCAGCTCCATCGTATAACATGGGATTGGCACCATGCCTTCTGTCATAAAGCTTGCAATATTATGCAGCAAGAAATATTAAAGCAAGTTTCACGCCAGTTCCTGACGGAAGCAGTCACGAGCGCAAATCCCAGGGACGTTATATGAAACCGTAGCAAACGCTTTAACAACTAAAAACTTATAGCATAAAGAAAACAGTGCCGTTGACCTTCAGCACTGTTAATTAAATCTAATTTCAAGTTTTTTACCAAGTGCGTGAGCAACTTTATCAAGAAATTCAACACTTGGATTATAATCATCATTTTCTAGTCTGGAGATAGCAGATTGTTTAGTTCCTATTTTATCTGCCAATTCTTTTTGAGTTAAATTATTTTCTATTCTATACCTAATAATTTGTTTTTTTATTTCATACATAACTTTCAATTTTTCATATTCTTCTTTAACTTCTTCAGATTCAAATAGTTCATTTTTAAGATCTTTATGATCTATAAATTCCATTTTGTTTCACCTCACTTGATAGAGTTAAGCCTGTTAAGAGCAATATCAATTTCTCTCTGTGGAGTTTTGTTAGATTTCTTCTTAAAGATATGCAAAAGAACAAAGATACCATCCTTATAATTTAAAAAGAAGACCCTAAATATATTAGAACTATACTTTATTCGTAATTCCCAAAGATCATCATATCCCTTTAACTTTTTAAGATGTGGCATACCAAGAAATAGACCAAATTCTTCTAGAAGTTCTATTTCTCTTAGAATTTTAGCCTTTTCTTTAGCTGACTGTTCTTTAATAAATTCAATTACTGGAGATTTATTATTTTTTGCATAATACTTAATTTTATACATAATTTATTCACTCCAAGTTCTAAATTTATTATATCACACATATGTTATAAAAGGAAGCAAAAATTTAAGATTAAGCTTATATAAAACATTTATCACTGTATAAATGCAGGAATTTTTTTCTTTTACATGAAGTAAGTTAATAATTGATAGATTAATAGACAAAGCTACGGCATCATATAACATGGGATTGGCGCCATGCCTTTTGTCATAAAGCTTGCAGGTTTAACCAATTACGGATACGAAAAAGCAAGCTTTACGCCAGTTCCTGACGGAAGCAGTCACGAGCGCAAATCCCAGGGACGTTATATGCAATAATAACTGAACATCAGCAAATAAGAGAAAGAGATAAGAGAAGGGTTGAATAATCGCAAACTGAGATGAACTAACTCCTGCAAATGAAGAAAATAATAACTGCAAGCTTCAAATGGTCTTAACAATAGACTTGGGCAATTATAATTTACAAAATTATTTACATATATCAGAAGGTAAATTAGTCACTGATTGATCTTCACGTACTTCGTGAAGATTTAATATAGTACAGAATTCATGAACCTATTTGCTGGTTAAGGAAGAATTTTGATATTTCATTAAGTTGAAGCAGAAAGAAAAACTTTTTACGTGGCAAGTTATTACAGCATATAACAGACCATTGGCGCTACTAGGTATAAAATTGAGCAGCAAGACATCCGTGCCCTTCGGGACATGGCTTTTGTCACATCTCTTGCAGCAGCTTAAACAAAAAATGCTGATGAAAGGCAAGAGATGCGCCAACCTAAAGAACAGGACAGCCACGTCGCAAATGCTCGGGACGTTATACGAAAGAGCTGGTTTGAAAAAGTCTTTTAAAATAATAATTAAATTCTAAGCTAAAATACTTCTATAAATTAAAACTAAAAATATTGCAATTGATTTTACATAAAATTTAATGTATAATTTAATTAAGATAATCATTTATGAAATATTTTAATTTATGGAGGTGCAGATAATGGTTACTTTAAGAATTGATAGAGATCATATGGTCTCATCTTCTGAAATTGTTCGTAATTTTAGTAAAATGTTAGATAAAACAAAAGAGTCCCCGCTTTTTATTACCAGAAATAATGATATTGAAGGTATTATGATGGATATTGAAGAATATGAAATGTTACTAGAAAAAATAGAATTTCTGGAAGACCAACTAGAGGATGCCCATATTGAAGAGATTATAGCCAAAAGAAAAGAAAACTTTGATCTTAAAGATGCAGTAAGCGAAAAAGAGATAATAGATTTATTAGATAAAGAATAGTTTTTAGGGGGCTTAAGTTGATGAAGCTTAAATTTCATCCTGAAGTTAAAAATGATATTGATAATTTAGATGGAAGTGTTAAACCGAGACTTAAAAGTACACTTAATAAAATTAAAAGATCACCTGAATTAGGAAAACCACTTGGAAATAAAAGTGGAATTGATCTATCAGGTTGTTTAAAAATCTACTTTTATCGGAAAAAATATAGAGTTGTTTATCAAATAATGAACGAAAAAGAAGTTATGGTTTGGTCTGTTGGTAAAAGAGAAGATCAAATTGTTTATATAAGTGCATATAAAAGAATACTGGAAAAGGGGAGATAAACCCCTTTTTTTATTTATAAAGATTTCTAAAATTTATCAAAAGAGCAAACCAGCTCCATCGTATAACATGGGATTGGCG
>NZ_QPJN01000023.1:0-6749 GCF_003338615.1 Halanaerobium sp. DL-01 | reverse complement strand
CTGGAAAAGGGGAGATAAACCCCTTTTTTTATTTATAAAGATTTCTAAAATTTATCAAAAGAGCAAACCAGCTCCATCGTATAACATGGGATTGGCGTCATGCCTTCTGTCATAAAGCTTGCAATATTATGCAGCAAGAAATATTAAAGCAAGTTTCACGCCAGTTCCTGCGGAATCAGGCACGAGCGCAAATCCCAGTAACGTTATACGAAATAGCTTTTAATATATTAATACTTTTAAAAAACTATTAGATTTGACGTAATGTATTTTTTTATGGGAGGGAAAAAATTGACTTTACATCTAGAAACAGAATACTTTTGTGAAAATTGTGGGTCTTTTTATATACCTTATGAAGAAAATATTGATTGCCCTAAATGTTCAGTAAAAAGCAACATTGTTTTGAAGGGATTTTACAATGATATTTATCGATCTTGTTTGATTAATATTAAACAATATAAAAGTTTTGTTCCACCTTCTTTTGCAATAATGCACCAGTCTGATTCAATTCAATATTTAATTTTCAATATTCTTAATTATTGTATTAAACATAATTTAACTAATTATTTAAAAAACGACTATAATATAGAAATAAATATTGATAGGATAAAAAAGGAATTCAACATTTGTACAAAAAATTTTAAGAAAAAATTTGATTGGGAAAAGGTAAAATATGTTGAAAATTATTGGTTTGATTATATTAAAATACTATCAATAAAAATTTTAGCTGATTTATTTAAGAAAAATAAAAAATTATTAATGGAGACATTCACTTTAGAAGAAAAAGAATCTCTAGAAAATTTAAGTATAAGGGAGTTTGAACTTAATTCTACTAGTGCTCTTGAGAGACGATTTCATACTAAATCCGGAAATAGAGATGAATTTTTTAATAGATTTAATCAGTTATCATATTTACCAGATTTTTATATATATTTTGATTGGCTTTGGAAACAATTTGGATTCGAAACAGTACCCAAAATAAGAAAACAAACTAAAATTAATTCTTTTTTAGGTTTTCTTTTTGGAAAATTCATAAATATTGACATAAAATATTCTTTTAAAAATGAAAATTTATTTAAAAAAGAAAAATTTTTGGTAAGAGAATTTAGAATAATATGTTATTCAATAGTTATCTTAAATCTATCTAATAAAAAGTTGATTCAAGAAAGGCTTGGTAGAGAAATTTTAATACAATATACATATGATCCTTATAAAAAATATCCAATAGATTATTTTGACAAACCTGAAAATATAATGGAATATTATACTGAGGGAATTTCTGAATATAAAAAATACAATAGAAATAATTGGGATAAGTGTTTTATGAATAGAGCAGCACAAACTTTATCAAAAGAATCATTAGCAAATGAAGATAAGTTATTATTTGATAAACATAAATGGGAAAAAGGATCTAAAAAAATTTTTTATCATAAAATGAATCCACTATTAGAATTAGAAAAGTTAGTTCAAAAAATTAGCACCCAAAAAAATAAATCGATAGAACAAAAGATTGATATGTTATATAAAAAATAAAGTTATATTTTTAATACTTTGCTGAAAAAAAGCAACTTCGTATAACATGGGATTAAAGATGTCGCTACGCTCCATTGCAAATTCATTTGGTAAGGGCGGTCGCCCTAAACCTCATGAACTTCTTAAATCCCAGTAACGTTATCTGAAATTGCACTTAAAATTTGAGGTGATAGTAATGTTTATTCCGATACATCAATTAAATTTATACAATACTAAAGAAAGAATAAAATATAGTGATAGATGGGAGCCAATAAATGGAGGCGAAGAAGCTTATAAACTCGTGTTAGAAAAGATTAGAAATGGTGCAGGCGAAGATTTTCTTCAAAAGGAATATGAATATGGGATATTAAAGGACTTTTTAGATGATATGTATGATTTAAGAGGGATAACGATTACTGGAGAAGAAATTGATTTCCCCAAAAAAGATAATTTTGAAAATATGGATTTTTCTTATTCACATTTTTATCATAGTGAATTTAAAAATGGATATTTTCGTTGTTCCTTTAAATTTGCCAAATTTCATAAAGTTACTTTTCACAATTGTATTTTTCATAATAATGTATGGTTAGGGGCAAAATTTGAAAAATGTAAATTTATTAATTGTGATTTTATTGAAGGCTGTAAATTAATAAACTGCAGTTTTTCTAATACAAAATTTAAACATTTTTTTACAGAAGAAAATTTGTTTTCAGATTGTAAATTTAATTCTACAGTAAATATTGAGGAACCTGTTACATATTTTGTTGCACATAAACGATCGAAGAAATCAGAGTATAATTATTCATTTTTGAGTGATTTTTATAATTCTATCCGGCAAGCATTTAAAGCAGCTAATGTTTACGATAAAGAAAGAAAATATTTTTTTAAATCAAAACAAGCAGGAACAAATCATAACAATAATGGATTAATAGATTATTTATATAAAAAATTTTTAATAGAATTATTAACTGGTTATGGAATTAAACCTTTTAGAGCATTTGGAGCTGGGATATTAATTATTACTGTTTTTTCTTTTGTTTATTATTTTAATTTAAACAGTATAAGTCAGTCATTCTTAACAAGTGTTAGTGCCTTTTTCACTTCAGGAGATTATCCAGCCTCTTTCTTTCTAGATTATAAGATATTATATGTAACTGAAGGAATTTTTGGATGGTTTATTTTAGGTTTATATTTAACTACACTTGTAAATGTTTGGTTTTCTGAAAGGTAGAAGTGCAACTTCAGATAACAGAGTATTCCCGTGACGCCAAAGACCGGCTATCCTTCGGACATGCTCTCTGGCATGCCTTTTGCAAAGAGTGGCAAAAGGCATGCCAGGCCTAGGGCACGAGCACGTCGGGAACACTCGGGACGTTAGCCGAAATTGTCATGTAAAAATAATTATAAGGATATTTTAAACTTAGAATAAGGGAAGTGTTATAAAAATGGGATTCTTAAAAGAACAATTAAATGATAGCTGTTTAGATGAAATTAACGAGATAGAAAGAAAAGTTAAAAAAATATGGTCAAATCCATTATTGCCTTGGTTTACAGACCATGGGTTATCACATTCTGAGCAAATCATATCTAATGCAAATCAAATCATCTCTTATTTGTCAAAGCATAATAATTTTAGTTTAAATGAGGATGAAATTTTTATATTTTTAGCTAGTGCTTATTTACATGATATTGGAATGCAATATTTAAATGTAGATGAAATTAGCATAGAAGATCTTACGGATAATGAATATGAAAAAATTAGAAAGAAACATGCATTAAAAACAGAAGAATTAATATTAAAAAGAAAATTTCCAGTTCCAGATGATAAATCAATGTCATATTCATTAGGACTTGATTCTTTAAACAGAGGATATATACAAGCTATATCGACTTTATGTTCTGGTCATTCTTCTACTAATTACAAAGATGTTTATAATAAAATAAAACAAAACCCACTAATTGTAAATAATAAAAAAATTAAAGGTGATTTATTGTTAGGACTATTATTGATATGTGATGAATTAGATATATCAATGATTAGAACTGATGAACGAAAATTTTCAACTTTTAATCCTAGTTCTTATTCTTATATGCATCATTTCAAACATTTATATGTGAAGTATATTGGAATTAACGGACCAAAAATTGAGATAGTATATGAATTTCCAGAAAAATTTTCTTCTTTTGCGGTTTATCTTTATACAATAGTTCAAGATAAAATCAAGATTGAACTTAAACGTTTTAATTCTGTTTTAGAAGACAGAAATTTACCGAAATTTGATAATGAAATACAAAGAAGCACTCAATTTAATGAACTACTTCCTTTTCCAGATAAAGAAGTTCTAAAGAAGTTTAAAAAAGAATGTGAAAAATTTGAAGGACCAACTTTAAAAAATAAAGTACAAAATCCGGCTTATTCACCAAGTGATGACCCTTCATATTTATATCGTTTAGATTTAAATGAAAATGACATTAATTCAATAAATTGTGAATTTGAATATATTAGTAATTTTTCTCAAGAGAAATTACTAACCCATAAAACAATAACAGATTTAAAACTTTATCTTTTAGATAATTCTGATGATATTTCGACAAGAATAAAATTAGCTTGGGGATATATTAAATTAAACAAAAAAACAGAAGCTTTAGAAGAATTATATATATTAGATAAAAAGCACGGTGATTATAGAGCAAAAATATTACAAAAAATGATAAATAATAATGAAATTGAATTATTAGCTTCACTAAATACATTAGAATTCGTGACTTGTGCATATATTGATCATGATTTGCCAGAAGAAATTGAATTAAAAATCATTATCCTTGATAAAAAGAATAAAAACAATAAAAAAGTAATTAATTATAAGTCAAATGGAGTCATTTTACCTGAAGGTGATTACTCTAATAAACAAGCTAATATTCTTTTAAAAAATGCAGAAGAAGGTAAAGAATATATTTTAAATTCATTTTCTATAATGCAAACTTTATTAAATAAAAATAGTAAGCCAATAATTGATTATGGAAATGTATTATTAGAATATAATAATATCAAATTATAAATGATTTTGATATTATAAAATTTTTGTATGTTATTTCTACTGCATCTTGACAACTTCGGCTAACATGGGATTGGCGTCATGCCTTCTGTCATAAAGCTTGCAGATTAACCAATCAAAGATATGAAAACGCAAGCTTTACGCCAGTTCCTGCGGAACCAGTCACGAGCGCAAATCCCAGGGACGTTATGTGACATTGGGCCAAATATAAAATTCTTGGAGGTGACTTATATCGCTACTAAAATTACATCTTGGGAAATAATAAATGGAAAACTGGAAGAAATTAATACTAATTTAGCTGACGAAGGACGTACTGAGTCATATGACTTAGAAGAATGGATATTATCAAATTCCGAGATTCTTGGTGAAGGAATTGCTATAATAGGAAGACAAATTAATACTCGTTCTGGACCTCTTGATTTACTTGGCATAGATAAAAACGGTAATACAGTTATAATAGAAATTAAAAGAGATAAACTTCCTAGAGAGGCATTAGCGCAAGCAATAGATTATGCGGCTGCAGTTGCTGAATGGGATATAGACCAGCTCAGTGAAGAAATAGGTAAGAACTTGGAAGATTTTTTATCTGATACTTTTGAAGAGATCACTTTAGAAAATTTAAATATAAACCAAACTCAAAGGATTCTTCTTGTCGGCTTTAAAATAGAAGATTCTTTAAATAGAATGATTGAGTGGCTTTCAGATAATTTTAGTGTTAGTATAAATGCGGTAATTCTTCACTATGTAAAAACTCAATCTGGAGCAGAATTATTAAGTAAAACCACAACTATACCAGAAGAAGTAGAGAAACAAAGAACAAAGAAAAAATTTACTATTCCAATGTCAGATGAACCCGGTAATTACGATAAAGATGAATTAAAAGAATTATTAATAAATTATTTTAAAAAAGATCTAAAGACACCTCGAAGAATTAAAAATGTCCTTTTACCTGAATGTCTAAAAAAAGGCACTGTTACTAGAGAGGAATTAAAGCAAGCATTTTTAGATTATAATGAACCAAATGCAGAAAAAAATAAAGGATATTTTGTATCATTAATTTCAAATCAAATTGGAATGGAAAAAAATGATTT
This sequence comes from Halanaerobium sp. DL-01, assembly GCF_003338615.1. NCBI lineage: Bacteria > Bacillati > Bacillota > Clostridia > Halanaerobiales > Halanaerobiaceae > Halanaerobium > Halanaerobium sp. DL-01. The sequence goes on along the minus strand of NZ_QPJN01000023.1, from coordinate 1,093 downwards.
TCTAAGGCAAATTATCTCTTATGATTATCCAAATCATTCATGGGAGAAAGATAATTATAAAATCCGTGATGAATATATAGATTTTGTAAAAGAATTAATTGATAATAATTAGAGGACCCAACGTCACATAACAGAGTGTTCCAGCTTTGGCTAAAAACCAGCCAGCCCTGTCGGGACATGCCTTCTGTTACGATGTTTGCAAAAGTTACTGATGAAACAAACCGGAAGCAAATTTTAAGCAAACATCGTAACAGGCCGAGGGGCACAGGCACGTCGGGAACACTCGGGACGTTATGCGCAATTTCTTAGGAGGTTAATTATGAAAGCAGATAAAAAGAACATTATTAAAAATAGAAAAGAGTATTTTGAAAAAACATTGGGTGAAAAGAGTAATGATAATAATAAAGATGAAACTTTTTTGGATGAAGACGAAAATAAAAATCTTAAAAAAAGACAAAAGAAGGCCTTAGAAAAGTCACTTGATATAAGAAAATTTGAAATTGAATTATATTGGAAAAGAGCCACATATTTTTGGGCATTTATTGCAGCCTCTTTTGCTGGATATTTTACAATACTTAGTAAAAGTATAACGCGCAAAGATACATCACTTTTAATTTTGGGGATACTGGGATTTGTTTTCTCATATAGTTGGTATTTTGTTAACAAAGGAAGCAAATTTTGGCAAAATAATTGGGAAAGACATGTTGATTATTTAGAAGATGAAGTTATAGGAAAATTGTATAAAACAGTTCGTTATTCAAATAAAATAAGTTTTTTAAAACCAACACGTGAATTTCCAATGTCTGTATCAAAAATAAATCAGATATTAAGTTTTTTTATTTCGTTGTCATGGTTGGTACTAATATTTATACCATCATATCAGATTTATAAAAAACATAAATTTGTTTTAACAACAAAAGTTTGGGACATTATTATTATAGAAATTATTCTTTTAATAATTATTACACTACTATTTTATATATTCGGAAGAAGTAATATGATTGTAACACAAAAAGCATATAATATTTTCCAATTTACATGTTTCAAATACTAAAATAAGTCTTCTAAACACAACAATAAAAGCATTTAAAAC
>NZ_QPJN01000022.1:0-42986 GCF_003338615.1 Halanaerobium sp. DL-01 | reverse complement strand
GTTCAACTCTATTTCTTCCTTCATTTCGTTAAGATTCATTGACTAAAAATTTCAATATTCCTGCATCTCCCCTTTTTGCAGCAGTATATAAAAAATGGGGAAAGTCCAGTTAAAATCAAAAAACCAGGGGTTTTTTAAACCCCTGGAAAAACAATTGTATTACATTAATTTTTAAAATAAATATTACTTAAATCCTATTTCATACGGTTTCAAATATTTATTTGGTCTTGGTGTCCAGTCTATATAATTCTGTACAGCATATATCTGCTGCTGAAAATGCAGAGGAATCTGTGCAACATCATCCATTGCAATCTTAACAGCCTGCTGCATAAGTTTAAGTCTTTTTTCTGGATCCAGTGTCTGAGCAGCTTCTTCTGTTAATCTGTCAAACTCCTTATTGCTATAGTCTCCAAGATTAAACCGTCCATATTTGCCTTCGGGTGTGTGCAGCAGGGCTTCTAGAGCACTTGCTCCATCACCATTTGTTGACCATCCCAAAAGATAAAACTCTGTGTTTCGAGAAAGCACTTTATCAAAATGGGCAGATTTTGTCTGTACATTAAGCTCCACATTTATCCCTACTCTTGCCAGCTGAATAGCAACTGCCTGTGCTGTCTGTCCGTCATTTATATAACGGTCATTGGAAGAATCAAGCTGTATGGTAAAACCATCTGGATATCCTGCTTCAGCCAGAAGTTCCTTGGCTTTTTCTGGATCATATTCCAGCCTTTCTATATTAGGATTATATCCAAAAACAAACTCTGGAAAAAACTGTGATGCTGGATATGCGTGCCCATTCATTACATGTTCAACTATGGCATCTTCATTAATCGCATGATAAATTGCTTTTCTAACTCTAACATCAGCCAGAGGACCTTCAGTTGTTTCCATACCAAGGAAGATAAGTCGCAGATCAGGAAGTGTAATTACTTCAACACCTCCATTTTCCTTTATATTTTCAACATCCTGTACTGGTAAATCAATCAATATATCTACTTCTCCGCTCAGCAGTGCTGCAACTCTTGTCGCTGGATTTGTAATCGGACGCAGTATAACCCTATCTACTTCAGGTTTTTCCCTCCAGTAATCTTCAAAAAATGTCAGCACCATTTCTTCATCTTTTTCCCAGGATTCAACCATATATGGTCCTGTCCCAACTGGATTATTCTGCATGTGGGAATCAGTGTTTGCTTCTGTATAATCTTTAGAATACATAACTACTGACTGCAGCTTTCTTGCCAGAATAGGTGTCGGATAAAGTGTTTTGAATTCTATTGTATATTCATCTATTATATTTACTTCTTCTATATCTGCTACATAAGATTTCATCTGTGACTTGGGATGATTTTGGGCCCTTTCAATAGAAAACTTAACGTCTTCGGCTGTAAATTCTTCTCCATTATGAAACTTTACACCTTTACGCAGATTAAATATCCAGGTGGTATCATCTACAGCTTCCCATGATTCTGCCAGTCCTGGTATAACGTTCATCTCTTTATCGAAAAATGTAAGCGGTTCAGATATCATATGATTTACAGAGTTTGTCGGTGTTTCACTAAGCATATATGCATCAAGTGTCAGTGCATCATTGGAAGTTGCAATAGTAACAGTTTTTGCAAACACTCCACTGCTAAAAGCAGCCATCATAATTACAAAAATAATAAAGATAGAAATTTTCTTAAAATTACACATTTTATTCTCTCCTTCTCTCTTCTTCTGATAAAATTATTTTAATTTTTTTAATCTGACAAATTTTGTTCTTGACATACTCTTTACTTTAAATAATTATTTTCTAATTTTCTAAATACTACTTTACTCATTTTCTTAATAAATAAATTATTAATTAAATTTGCCAATTCTGCTTATCACCCCCTAAATAAAACAAAATTACCTTCTGACTTCTTTATTACAGTAAAGTTAAATTTTATTGATGTCGGAAATTATGAATCCAGAAATTTTATCTACATTCCTGTAAAAGTATAATTTACTATATAAAATAAAAAACCCTTTTTCAAAGAAAAAAGGGATACCATCTTTGATGGCTTAAGCCTGCCTTCTGCTGAGACAGACTGCCGAATTAACGATCAGCAATAACGCCAAACCCTAGCAGCTTTTATCAGCCTTCAGCTTTGGAACTCTCAGGTGAGTTTTCATTATACTTTCTTCAGCAGCTCTCAGCTTACCTGCTTCTCTGTAAAAGAAAATTGCATAATTACTTTTCCTGTTCAACATTTATCAGTTTATTAATATTTTTAATAACAATAACAAAAATAATTTGATTTGTCAATAAAAAATTTCTGCAAAAACTCATCATAATATTTTTCTACCAAAAACATACAGTAAATTTAAAATATATTTTCCCAGTCTTTAAAACCGCTGCTAAAACTACTCCTGGTAATTTACATGACCCAATAATTCTAAATCATTTATCAGCAGTCTAAAACGACATCCTAAATATGAAGCAGCTTCCTTACACATCTCCATTCTGTAAAGATAGATTTCAAAATAGTCCATAACCTGACTTATGGAAGAATCATAATCAATTTTTAGAGTTATTGTTTTATCTTCAGAATCAACTTCTATTTCTGAGTTTTGAATAGCAAGATTAACTCTATCATGAATAAAAGTAGAGTCTTTTTTATTTACCCTAGTTCTATGTGCATCACTTTTATCAGCCAGAATAAGTGCTGCTGTAATTGGGCTAACTGCTTTCCCGATATCTACATCATGATTCGCAATTGCAGTAGTAACTGCAGTTATTTCTTCTAAAGGTACCCCTATATTTCTTAGTTCTGTATAAACAATATTGGCTCCAGATATTCCGTGGTGTTTTCTGTTGAACATATTACCAATATCATGTAAATAACCAGTAATTGCTCCCAGCTCTACCAATCTATCATCATAATCCAGCTCTCTGAGAATAAATTCAGTATATTTTGAAACATAATTTACATGACGAAATCCATGTTCAGTATAACCTTTTTCCGAAAGATAGCTGTTAGCCTGTTTTATCATATGTTTAAAATCTTTATTTTCTTTAACATCTTTTAATGTCAGCATAATCTGTACCTCCTTTTATATTTATAGTTCCGTCAAATCTAATAGTTTAAAGTCCAAAATTACTGTTATATATTTAAAAAGTAAATAAGTTAACTATATTATACTATTGTATTGATATATTGTCAACTATATAGTATAATAATTGTAGGAGGTGTTCAGTATGCCAAGAAAATCAGTCAACACTACTTTAAATGAAGAATTATATAAGAAAATTAGAATATTAGCTCTAAAAAAAGATTGCAATGCTAATGATTTAATGGAAGAAGGTATGAAGATGGTACTTAATAAGTATGAGAACCAGGAAAAAGAATAATTTTAAAGTAATATTTAATTACTTCAAAATTAGGCACTATTCATCCGTGAGGGCAATTCCGTCAGGATTTCTAGTGCCTAACTTCTATAACATAATATAGCATATTTCTCTATCTATATCAAAATTTATCTAATAAGGATTATTTTATAAATTAAATCAAAATATTTTTAATTTCTTCTGGAGAAATGAGCTTATCATCAAAATATATAACCAGCTGTTCTTTAGCAAGTTCAAATTGATCTACAGCATCAATACTAAGTAATTTCTTTTCCAATTCATCTCTGCTGAGTTTAGTTTCTGAATAATTTAATTTATACTGTACCATATAATCCACAACTTGTTTATCATTATGTCCACATGAACAGTTTCCACAGCACTTTCCCATATATTTTACCCCCTTTTTTAAAATTAAATTTATCTCCACTACTTTTCTATACCTTCACAAGCTTTAATACCCTGCTGATAAAAATGTTTAATCTCCACTTTTCAATATACGGCTAGCCTAACTTCTTTTAAGCCCCGAGGAGCAGCTTTACTGTCTTTTTCTTCAGGTTCATTGACAATAAAACAGTCAAGACCATACTGTTCTATATCAATATTTTCTATCCTAAATGCCAGACCTATTGCTGGAGTAGTCTTTCCTTTACCACTACCTGTATACAAATGCACTATTCACCGCAATATTATTACCTCCTGCTTAATTTATCTTCTTTCTCTATTAGTATACAACATTGAAAAAGGATTTCAACAAAATATCGCGAAAGTTTAAAGTAGAAGTTTATTTTTATAATATTTTATTATAGGGTGAAAATTATGGATTTAGGGTCTCTACAGCCAATTAGAAAAGTGGATATAGGTATATTAAAACAGGCACTAAACACAGATAACATTACAACAGATGAAGGTAAAACAGAAACTGCAGAAACCCAACTTCTGCCTGAAATCTTTCGTCTGCTGGCTTCGCTGGAAGATGAAAGTCAGAATATGCTTTTAAGCAGCTGGGCCAAACTAGAAATGCCATTAGGTGAAGAGACTGTGCAGAATCTCTTGAGTTATCTCGCCCAAAATCCTGCAGATAGTGAAGGAGAAAAACTTTCTGTTATTAAAGCTTTTGCTTTTTTAGAAAAGAGCACTCTTCCATATTCAGATAAAATAATTAATGCCTTAAAGACAATTTTTTCTCATCAGAACAATTTGAGCAGCCTTTTGAACAACATTGTAAACAGACCATCTTTATTAAACAGTGAAAACACAAAAAATCTACTTTCTCAGTTGGATTCACAAAAACTTTTATCTGTTTTTGAAAATGTTAATACAGAAATTTCGGGCCAGAATTCGATTCAAAATGGAAATACTTTTTCAGAAAAAAATTATAATTCCGATCAGATAGAGAGCTTACTCAAAAATATGGAAAACACAAATCCCAAATTAGCAGATTCAATCAGCAGACTGGAAACAGAAACAAAAAATATAGTTCTTTCCAGCTGGGATAAGATAAGTAGTGATTTTAAAAGCAGAACAGTTAACTTTCTCAGTGACTTTTTAAATAATAATAATTTTAGCAGTAATGAAAAACTACTTACTATCAAATCACTTTTATTTATGAAAAAAAATAATATCCCGCTTACAGAAAATTTAACAAAAATCATTATGGATAAATTTTCACAGCATAAAACTTACTTTTTAGCAGAAAATACAGACATTAAAGATGAAATACTGAGTACCTCAAATGAAAATCTAAAAAATCCAATCAGCAAAAATGATCTCAGTATTAAATTAAATAATACACCAGCCCAAATAGCTGAACAGCTGGAACTTATATCGGAAAAAAAAGGAGAGATTTTTTCTCTTTTAAATAGAATTGCTGAACATGGAGAAGAAAAAACTGCAGCTGAAATAATACTGGGAGAAAAAATAATTAATCTAGAAAAAAATCAGGAACTCAATCCTGCTCTTCTAGCTTTAGAAATACCTGTACAGATAGCAGATAACAAAAACCTTAAACCTTTTTATTTAAAAATAGAAGATTCAAACAGAAATAAAACTGAAATGGATTCTAAAAGCGCTTTTAAAATAACTTTTATTATAGAGCTGAAAAATTTGGGTTTTATTCAGAGTAATATAAGTATTGAAGGAAGTACAATAAGTGGAGAATTTTTTGCAGAATCTGAAACTGCCGCTGAAATAATAGATGCCAATATAGAGCTTTTAAAAACCAGCTTAAATAAAATTAATTATCACCTGGAAAGTTTAAGTATAGATGTTTTAGAAGATGCGGATAAAAATATTGATGGAAATAAATTTTATAATGAGCTTGTACTCAATGAATTAAATAACATTCAATTTGAAGCAAATAAATATACACATATTGATGTTAAAATCTGACTTCAGCTAATTTTTATTTCTTAAAATGCAAAAATATTTATTGAAACACCTGTTCTGATTTATGCAAAAATCTATTATTTAGATTAAAGGAGCTAAAAATATGTCTTCTGCAAATAATTCAAATATAAATCAAGATAATGATACAGCTAAAAACAGCATAAAAGATAAAAAATCCGTTGCCCTAAAATATAATAAAAATAAAGATAGTGCTCCAAAAGTAATTGCAAGTGGCAAAGGCAGTATAGCAGAAAAAATTTTAAAAAAAGCACGAGAAGAAAATATCCCTATCAAAAATGACTCAGATATTGTCGAAGTACTGGCCAAACTTGATATTGGTGAAGAAATTCCTGAAGATCTATACCGCGTAATAGCTGAAATTCTTTCTTTTGTCTATAGTCTGGACGAAAAATACAGGCAGTTTTAAACTACCTGTATTATCTTTATCAAATAATTTATTTAATTATAATTTTTCTTTCTATCTCCTATTTTAAAAACTATTTGTTATCTCTTAAACGCATCTTTTCATTGAGTATCTTTTTTCTCAGCCTTATTGCTTCCGGAGTAATTTCAACTAATTCATCATCATCAATAAATTCTAGAGCAGTCTCCAGTGTAAACTTTTTAGCCGGTGCAAGGCTGATATTATCATCAGAACCAGAAGCCCGCATATTGGTTTGTTTCTTGTTTTTACATGGATTTACTGTTAGATCATTATCTCTATTGTGAAGACCTATAATCATACCTTCATAAACTTTAGTACCTGGTTCAACAAAAATTTCTCCTCTTTCTTCAAGATTGGAAAGGGCATAACTCATTGCTGTCCCAGCTTGATTGGAAATTAAAACACCGTTCTGACGTTGTGGTACTTTCCCTTTGTAAGGTTCATATCTGGCAAAAGATCTAATTAAAGTTCCTTCACCTCGAGTATCGTTTATAAATTCACTTCGAAAACCAATTAAACCTCTTGTAGGCACCATATATTCTAAACGAATATAATCATTTTCCGGCAGCATTGACTGCATTAAGCCTTTTCTCTGGTTAAGCTTATTAATTACTGTTCCTGAATATTTTTCAGGCACCTCCAAAATAACTTTCTCTATTGGTTCATTTTTTCGTCCATCTATTGTTTTCATCAAAACCTCAGGTTTGGAGACAGAAACTTCATACCCTTCTCTCCTCATGTTTTCCAGCAGTATCGAAAGGTGAAGTTCTCCTCTACCAGAAACTTTAAAAGCTTCTGCACTTTCTGCTTTTTTAACCCTGAGCCCAACATTTACTTCAAGTTCTCTTTCTAGTCTAGCCTTTAAATGACGGGTAGTAAGATATTCCCCTTCCTGACCGGCGAATGGAGAATCATTAACCAGAAAATACATAGCAAGTGTGGGTTCTGCAATTTCTATCATCGGCATAGGAATAACATTATTAATCTCACAGATCGTCTCACCTATCGATATATCCGGGATACCTGCTACTGATACAATATCTCCACTATATGCTGTTTCAACGGAATTCTGTTTAAGTCCCTCATATACAGAAAGCTTTGTTATTTTACCTCTTTTTATAGTTCCGTCTCTTTTAAAAATATCAACCTGCTGTCCATCTTCAATCCTGCCCTGATATATCCTACCAATTCCTATTCTGCCAAGATAATTATCATAAGCAAGATCATAAACCTGCATCTGCAGTGGTTTATCATCATAATCCGGATAGATATTTATATTATCAATAATAGTTTCAAAAAGAGGAGTCAGATCCTCACTTTCTTTTTCAAGATTGTAAAATGCTTTTCCTTCAACTGCAATACCATATATAACTGGAAATTCTAACTGCTCATCATCTGCAGCTAAATCAATAAACAGATCAAGTATTTCATCTTTAACTTCTTCTGCTCGCTCATTATTTTTATCTATTTTATTAATAAATACAATCGGTTTAATACCCTTTTCCAAGGATTTTTTTAGAACAAATCTTGTCTGAGGCATTGGCCCTTCAGAAGCATCCACAATCAAAATAGCAGAATCAACTGCTTTAATAACTCGTTCCACTTCAGAAGAAAAATCAGCATGGCCTGGAGTATCAACTATATTTATTTTTACACCATTATATTCTATGGCACAATTTTTAGAATAAATGGTAATTCCTCTTTCTCTCTCTAAATCATTACTATCCATTACACAGTCAACAACTTCTTCATTTTCCCTAAAGACTCCACTCTGATTCAAAAAGGCATCCACCAGAGTTGATTTACCTGCATCAACATGTGCAATTACAGCTAAATTAATTATCTCTTTTTTATTCATATTAAAACCTTTCTATATAAAGCCGAATTTTTATCTATTCTAAATTTTAAACTCAAAGAAATTTTGAACTGATCCGGCAGTTTAACACTGCTGAATTTTGAATATTAATCTTCTAAAAAACTTTTTCTATCAACAAAAAACCCTGATTACATTACGCAATCAGGGTTTCTGTTTCTATATTATAAAACTTTAACTTGCTTTATAATTTAACGATATTAGCAGCTTGTGGGCCGCGATCGCCTTCCACGATTTCAAATTCTACTTCCTGACCTTCGTCAAGATTTTTGAAACCTTCCTCTTCAATTGCTGAGAAGTGTGCGAACACGTCGTCTCCATCTTCTCTTTCAATAAATCCAAATCCTTTTTTCCCATCAAACCACTTTACTGTTCCTGTGTAAATCATTAAATAAATTCCTCCTATTTTTTAACGATGGAAATCTTACTTATTTTTTTTCTCCATCTCCAACAGTATAGCATTCTTATATGTTTCTGTCAACTATTATCTAAATTTATTTTTTAATAATTCTACTATTACCATATTCCCGCATATTTTTAGTTATTTTTAACATATTAATCTTCAAAAACTCCCAGTCTTATAGAATAATCTATTTTACCTTTATTCCTTTAGCTGTAATATCTATAACTTTATCTTTATATAATCCACCAATAGCCTTTTTGAAAGTATTTTTGCTCATCTGCAGTTCTTTTTTTATTTTTTCAGGAGAACTATTATCATTTAGAGTTAAATATCCATTTTTAGCCTTTAGCTTATCCATTATTTTTTGCTTTGCATCTTCAACTTTACCATAACCAATTTTTCTTAAGCTTATATCTATCTTATTATCATCCCTTATTTTCTTTATATACCCTTTTGTTCTCATACCTGTACCCAGGTGTTTGTATATATCATCCTCATAAACTAAACCAAAATATTTATTGTTAATAACAACTCTAACTCCCAGATCAGTAAAATGATCTATAAATATATCCACTTCATCTCCAACTTCAAACTCTACATTTTCTGGAGCCTCTTCTATCTGCGAAAAATCGATTTCATTTTTACTCATTTTTGCATCTATCCTTTTTTAATTTTTTAAAGCCACATCTGCCTGATACCACCTAATAAAATCTTCAACAAATTGTTCTGGTAAAAGTTCTAAATATAAAACAACCGGTCCACCTATAGTTTCAGATTCAGATTCAATTATAAATTCTCTCCCAGGAAGTTTATAAATACTCTTATCTATTTTTTTTAATTTTCTTCTGTGAGGAATAGTAAAACCTTCGACTCTTAAAGCAGTAAATTTAACCTCTTTTATATCTTTTCTATTTATTATTTTCATCTCAAAATCTTTATTTCCTTTAATTATAATACTCCTGTTTGTAAGAATAATTTTTTCATTCCAGGTTTCAAAAGTTTTTACTATCAATGGTAATGACTCAAAACTAAAGAGAATTATTCCTGAAAAATAAACAATCCAGATTAAGATTTGCTGATATCTCCCTGTAACTGGATAGAAAAAATCAACTAAAAATCCTGCAATTATTATTCCTACGGGAGTATACATTTTCTCTAAAAATTTAATTTTGCTGTATTCATATATATCTTCCATAATAATTGCTCCTTCATATACTAGTTTGATATATTAATACAACAATATCATTATTAAATAAATTTATCAACAAAAAAGCCCCATCTATTGGGGCAATAGCTGATTAATTTATAGAAAAACTGACATCAAAACTACCAAGATTAGTATCAAATGTAACTGAAAGTACATTTTTTGCATCTGTAACTATCTTTACCTCTTTTCCAGTAACAATCTGTGGTGGTGCAATATCACAGGTGAAATTTTTTTCTGCCAGACTAGTTGTTGCCTTTCCGCTAATTATATTGCCCAGTTCTCCCATAGCAGAAGTCACAAATTTATCCAGCTCTTTCATTTCCATCCCTGACATCGCTTCTACAACTTTAAGTGCCATATCTTTAGAAAAACTATATATAATGGAGCCTTTAATATCTCCAGTAACTCCAATTATCACATTTGCTTCTTTTCTGCTTACAAGCCCTTCCTGTACAAAAACTTTTCCTTTTCTTGGCTCAAGCTGAAGCATTGTCTGAAAAACAGAATCAGTTGCTGCAATTATCGGATTTAAATAATCTGCATTCATTATTATTTTCCCTCCTCAATAGAATTTATATAATCACCAATCTTTTGATCGGTTGAGGCTACATGATTTATCAGCCAGGTGAGCAGCCGCCCGCTGAATTCCATAACAAAATCTTCATTATAGTCATTATTTTTATATTCTTTTTGAAAATCAATTACTTCCTGTTTGAAATTTTCATGTATTTCATGATGTTCTTCATAACCTGGATAATTATATTTTTTCTGAAGAGCTTCTTCAGAATCAAAATGTGTAACTACATATTCTCCCATAAAATCGAGTGTTTTTTCTACTTCTTCTTTTTTTACATCTTTTTCACTATCACTCCTCACAGTTTTAATAAAATTACCAAGCCTTTTAAAAAGTTCCTCATGCTGTTTATCAACAAGTTCTACTCCTATTTTATAATCATCACGCCAGATCATAATTTCACTCCTTCTTATGAATTTAAAATTATTATTAATAATGATTATTATATATTTCTATAATAGCATTTAATTTCCTTCTTAAACCTTATATTTTTTATTATTACAAAGAATATGCATGGCCGCTCTGCTTTTAAAAAAGTAAGGTCAGCTTTAAACAGCTGACCGTGATCGTACTTGTATTATATAATTTACCTTAAAGCAAATATTTAATATTAAAACATATTCTATGAAGCCTGAGAACTGAGTCTTTTTTTCCTTTCCAGCCCAGCTTTTTTCTTTTTCTTCCTCCCGGCCTGAAAATTAATAAATCCAGCCAGTATAATAACAGATCCACCAAAAATACTCAATATATCTGGAATCTCACTGAAAAGAAAAATACCTATTAATGCAGAAAATATTATATTAGAATAAGCATAAATCGATACTTCCCCTGCCGGTACAAGTCTGTAAGCATTAGTAACAAAAAACTGAGCAACTACTCCAAATACACCAACAGCAAATAGAGCCAGCATTTCATTTGCGGTAGGAACCACAAATTTGCCCAAAATCATAAAAGGAATGGACACCAAAGTAGAAAATCCACAAAAATAAAATACTATTGTGTCAGCCGAATCACTTTTCCGCAAATATCTTAAAATTGTATAGGCTGTACCAGCTAAAATCCCGGAACTAAGTGTTACAAGGGCGGGTACTATAGATGCATCAAATCTAGGCTTTATTACAAAAACTGCACCAACTACTGCAAATGCCAGAGCAGCCATCTGTGGTTTTCCAATTTCTTCTTTAAGAAAAACAGCTGCCAGTACAATTATAAAAAACGGGGAAATCTTATTTAGAATAACTGCATCAGCCATCTTAAGCTGAGAAATTCCATAAAAGTAAGCTGCAATACTTAATACCCCGAATAAACTTCTAAACAGCACCATTTTAATATTATTTGCTTTTATGCTGCTTCCATTTTTCCGAATCATATAAGCCGCAATAAACATTCCGATCAAATTTCTAAAAAATATCTTTTCTGCCAGCGGGATCTCACCCAAAAACTTTACTGTTCCTGCCATAAGTGCAAAAAACAGTGAGGACAAAAGCATATAAGCTATGCCCTTTTCATTATCATTCACTTTTAACACCTCTAATTATTTTTATTATTTCCTTATCTGAGTTTTATCATCAGCAATTATACAGGGGTTAAAAGTACTTGTAAAGAGCTTATTGATATTTAATAAAATACTGATATTAATAACAAAATACTTTATGATAAGCACTATAAAAATATATTAAACAGCCTCAGTAATCGATAAAACCTGATATACTGCATTGTTCAATTAAATTATCAATTTATACAAAATTATCACCATATTTTTAATCTTTAGTAATCAAAAAATACTACAGTTAAACACAAAAAAGAATAACCCGGTATATATACCGGATTATTCTAATCTTTTATTTACAATATTCCTGCTGTTTGACTTCAGCCTGGTTAAACAAAATTAATAGCAGAATCCAGGACCCATTCCATAATGTCCATAACCAGGATATCTGTTAAAATCGTTAAATCCTCTTCCCATCCAATGTCCAAAGTTATTATAATTTCCCCGTCCAAAAAAGTTTCTGCCTCGTATACCAGGACCATAACTGCCGTGGGGACCATAGTGTGCATCAAATCTTCCGTAATCTCTTGCCTCAAATCTCTGACCAAAATTATTTCTATTGTTCTCAATTTCTTGCAGCTGTTCTTCTGTCAGCAGTGCTTCTATATCCTGCTGATGTTTTCCACGCATTTTCGCCAGCTTTTCAACTATTACTTCTATTTCGTTCTCAATTGCTCCTATTTCTTCATTACTTGCACCTTTTAGATATAGATCTCTCAAATTCCATCTTAAATTTCTGAGCTGATCTCTCAACTCATCTGTTTCATTATAATACTCTTCTCTCAATTCAGAAATCCTGTCGATTTGATTTTCAGTTAATTCTACAGACTGATATCCAGTACCCACCTGTGGAGCAGCTGTACCCCTGTTCATACCATAACCACCATATGCCATAACAGAACTACCCACTCCAAACAGTGCCAGACTAACAATTAAAATTCCTACTAAAATTTTTCTCATTATTTTCAACCCCTTTAATTTAAAGTTTTATTTTACTTTCTGAATTCATTATAGGAGTTAAATTTGAAGGAATTATGAATTTGAGAAAATAATTTAATTTTTTTTGCATTAATTTTTTCATTTTATACTTCTCAGCAGCTTCAGCACTCTTTTCTTTTTTTCTTTTTTCAATTTGTTAAATTCTAATTCGAAGAGTGATAATTTTCCAGCTGCCTGATTCTAATACCGGTTAAAATATCAGAACGGGTAATTATACCTTTTAACTCATCATCTTCTAAAATTAAAAGCCGACCTATGTCTTTTTGAAATAACAGTTTAAATGCTTCATAAAGCTCATCTTCTGCACTTACAGAATGAATTTCTTTTGACATTATACTCTGAACTGATGTATTTCTGTACTCATCCTGAGGTATCTTTTGTGCATCTTCCATTGTAACCATTCCTACGACCTTTCCATCTCTAACAACGGGGAAACCGGAATGTTTATAATTAAACATATTTTCTATAAGCTGCTGTACACTTATATTTGCAGGCACAGTTTTCACCTCAGTAGTCATTAAATCCGCAACTTTCAGATCGGATAATGCATTTTTTATAGTGCTAAATTGATATTCCTGTGAAGCTCCGATATAAACAAAAAAACCGATAAAGACAAGCAAAAAATTGCCTGTCATAAAACCCACCAGGCCGAAAAAGAAAGCAAATCCTTTCCCTATCTTTGAAGCAAGTTCTGTAGCTTTCAAAGAAGAAGTCCTCTGGGCCAGAAAAGCCCTTAAGATACGTCCCCCATCAGAAGGAAAAGCAGGTAAAAGATTAAAAAGAGCCAGAAAAATATTTAGCTGTCCGGAATAAAGTGTAACAAGCCTGATATCTTCTATAAAAAAGCCGGGAAAAATCAGTGAAAATCCAATCAGTAAAATACCTAATACTAAACTGGTCAGCGGACCACTTGCAGCTATCTGTATCTCTACTTTTGGATCTTTAGAAATATCATCAATATTAGCTACTCCACCAAAAAGCATTAAAGTTATATCATTTATTTTAATATCCTTACTTCTGGCCACAAGCGAATGAGCAAGCTCATGAAAAAGAATACTTATAAACAATATTACCGCCATAATTAATCCCAGCAGGTATGGATTTAAAACAAGTGCACTGCGAGCAATTTCTGTATTTTCACTGAGATAAATAATATTATTTCCAAAAGCCCAGGCAAAAAACGGGAGTATTATAAGCAGACTAATATGAATTTTAACAGGTATACCAAATAATTCTCCAATTGTTAAGGAATTTTTCACTATATTTCCCTCCCCAAAAAATTTATAATATCAACAACTCCTGCCAGCTCAACTTTATCTGTAATTTTTTTTAAAAACAAACTGTGTTACGGCGAGAATAGTAGTTTTTAAGTTCCGGTCTTTCAATTTCATCACCCAAATTTCCTTAATTTATTAATTATCATGCCGCAGCTCCTGCAGATATCTGTAATCAGTTTTAAGTTTTTCTATATCTTTAGATATATTTAATTTTTCAAGATAATTTAAAAAATCTTTTTCAGTATCTAAATTACCTGATAAATTATCCAGCAGATCACTTTCATTTTCAGCTCCGCTTTCTTTTAGTATAAGCTTTATACGCTCTTTAATCACGGCAAAAATCATTTTTTCTGCCTCAGAACTATTCCTATATGGAAGCAGAGCTTTTTTCCTGAAAGGACCTTCTCCTAACATATAATAGTGTTCTTTCGTAAGATGGGCAGCTGCAAATAGTGATAAGCCTGTTCTGTTCAGATTATTAATTTCATCAACCTGTTCTATCACCTGATATGGTGACAATTTAAATACCGAAATCCCTGGATATATGGGGTAATCAAGTTCTTTTGTATCTTCTTGAATCCATTGACTTAGTTCTGAAAATAAATTCTCAGTATATGTCATGGGTAAAACAAAATCCAGATAACCTTCCTTAAGCCAGAGTGACCAGTCCTGCAGCGCCCTATACCTCGCTTCTTCTCTTCCCGGAATTACATCAGCAGAAATTATAAGCCCGGGCTTGATATTTTTCAGCACTGCTGAAGTTTTTTTTACCATCTGTGTAATTAAACTTTCTCTAAATTTATTCCACTCTGCTGACTGACTGCTGCCACTTTTTATTTCAAAAGGATTAATACCGGTTGTTTCTTCAAACAAAGCTGCTGTATTCTCATCAAATCCATAGCTGGCCCTGTATTCTTCTGGAAATCTTATATAATCCAAATTTATACCGGCCAGATCATAGTTTTCTGCCAGGTAGGCATACCGCTTAATCAAAAATGTCCTTACATCTTTTCTGGAAGGACTTAACCAGCTGCTGTTGTGATATGTTACTATATTTCCACTTTTATCTCTGGTAGCCCAGCTAGGATGTTCTTGTAGTATTATTCCCGGCTTACCATGGGTATTTTCGTTGAAAACCCAGACCCAGGCATGAACCTCCATATTCCTTTTTTTAGCTTCTTCAATTATTATTTTTAGAGGGTCTTCAGTCCAGTTTTTAAATCTTTCATCCTGTATAAAAAGTTCATTATCAGGAATTATAGTTTTTCCTTTAAAAAACACTTCCGGAAGGACAGCATTAAAATTTGCCATTTCTGCCATATTCAGAAGTTCTGCAATCCCTTCTCTACCTCCAGCAGCTGCTATAGTACCATTATCAAGCCAGAAAGCCCGAAACTGCACAGGATAGGATTCTAATGTCTGCAATTTTGCCCTATCTGCCATTTCTACTGCCCTTACAGCAGCAGCTTCAACTTCAGCATCTCTGTTATTTTCGTACAATTCCACTGCTTTCTGCAGATATTGTTTTGATTCAGATAAAAAATATTCTGCCTGTTCTTCATTATAGAGTTTAAATTCTAATTCAGCTTTATTTATCTCTCTTTCTGCTCTGCTGATTTCCCTTTCGGCTTCCCTTATTTTCATCAAAACCTGTCTCATTTGCTCTGGCTTAAAGACTGCTGCTGTTGGAATGCTATTTACTACCAGAAAAATTATAGTAAATATTATAATTAATTTAGTTTTATTTTTCATCATTCTGTTTCATTCCCTTTATTTAAAATATCCAGCCAGCCTTTTTCCATCCTGTTAACCGCTTCTTCTGCAGTATTTTTTGACTTGACTGCCCGGCCAAATTCTATATCCATTACTCTAATGAGTTCATCCGCCTGAGGCAGCTTCAATGTCATATCAACCGCTTTTTTGAGCTGCTTTTTAGAAATTTCTCTTACTGCTGATTTAAGTAAATCGCCATTCTTGTTTTTTAAATCTTCTCCACCTGCATTTTTTGCAGATGAAAGAACATTTGCTTTTTCTGCAAATTCTTGCTGAGCTTCAGCTCCAGTTAGATAATGCGCAAATTCAGCTGCTTTTTCAGGATTTTTTGATTTTTTAGGAATTACAACATTCATAAGTGCAGCACTAATTTTTTCTCCTTCTCGAAGAACCAGTGGGGCAGCAGCTGTAACATCATAAATATATGGGGATTCTTCTTTGATTTTATCTATAAACTGTGGTCCCGTAATCAGTATTCCCAGCTCTCCATTAATATATCTTTCTAATGCCAGATTATATCCTCCCGTAAGAGTATCTGCCGGAATTAAATCTTTCTGCATTAAATTCTGATACCACCTTAATATCTCAACAGCTTTTTTAGTATTAAAAGCAGGCATAATTCTGCCATTTTTTTCTGTATAAAGTTCTATACCAGCCTTTATAAATTCATGATGTATCTTTATCTGAGGCATAAATCCATATATTCCTGTATTTTCTTTTATTTTTTCAGCAGTTAATTTTAATTCGTCAATATTTTTAGGATAGTCATTTTCTTCAATTCCAGCAAACATAAAAATTTCTTTATTATACATCATTATCTGTGTACTTAAATACCAGGGAAAAGCATAACTTTTCCCATTAAATACTCCGACCTCCCAAAGACCCTGATAATAATCCTGAGAAAAATCCTTATCAAAATTACTCACAGGATATAACAGATCTTCTTTTACCAGTGAAGTCATTAGTTCAGGAGAAAGATTAACAACATCCGGACTCCTATCTTCTGCCATTCTGTAAAGCAGCTTCTGTTTAACAGCAGAAAAACTATTATCTTCCCATATAATATTTATATCGGGATTTTCTCTTTCATAATTTTCAATTAAATTTTCAAAATACTCATCAAATCTAGGACTTAAATTAATAGTCCAGAACTCTATTTCTGTTTTTTCAGCAGATAAAGTTTTGCCAGCAGAAAAAACAGTTATTATTATAATTAAAATAAATAATATTTTTTTCATAAATTTCCCACCTAATAATTCTACGTTACCTCAAATCTAACTGATAATAATTATCAAAATTTGATTTGTAAACTGATTATTTCAACTGTATAAAACACTTCGCTGATTTTTGCTTTGATATCGTAAATTCAACCTATAAAAACCTTAAGACTTTTAGGAAAAATATTTATTTCCAGTGGTATAGAAGGACCTTTTTCTCCATCAACATCACAAAATTCTGTATTACAGTCCTCTTTTAGACATTCTATCTTAAAGTAATTATCCTGAAGATAAATGAGATTTTCACTCTCAACTTTTTCTCCCTGAAACAGCCGGGCTGCTGCAGATGTTAATTTTATCAAGTTGCCTACTTTAACTCCAATAAAATCAAATACTCCATCATCTATGGCCGCTTTTTGAGCCACATTTTTAAATCCACCCGCTCCTTTACTGTTGAAAATAAAATATACTAAAAAATCACCCTCAAGTACTTTTTTAGAAGTTGTAATTTTTAAAGGCATCGGTTTTACCTTCGGCAGTTCGGTGACTCCATGCAGATAATATGCTACTTTACCGAGCCTGTTTTTAAGTTCAGTATCTGTCCCATGAGATATATTGGATATAACTCCACCCACACATACATTTAAAAAATACTGTTTATTTACACAGCCAATATCTATTTCTTTTATATTGTGTTCTAATATTTTATCAAAGCTTTTTTCGATGTTCTGTGTCATTCCCAAATAAGAAGCAAAATCATTGACTGTACCTGCAGGAATAATCGCAAGGGGAAGATCTATCTTTTTCTTTTTCATTACATTTAACATCTGATTAGCAGATCCATCACCACCTGCGACAGCAATAAAGCTGAAGTTTTCATCTATATTTTTAAGACCTCTACCAAAATCTCCTGGCTCCATACTGCGGAATATATCTACTTTATAACCGGCTTTCTGAAATTTTTCTATAAAACTATCTAAATATCTGGGAAAAGATCGATCCCCAGCATATGGATTATAAACTAATTTTACTTTTTTCACTATAAAACAATACCTCCCTTTACGTATTATACCACATCTATTGTTATATAAACTATTCAAATAAGATCTTATTATGAACTTTTTCTAATATATCAGAATCTATTGCTAATCTTGTCAAAATATTGAGATTATTGTTATACTCTTAATAGAAGATGTGTCCACCACAAAGGAAGATGTCTACATCTTTCAGAAGATCTATTAGTATAAATCAAAACCCTGGAAGCCCAAAAATTACTGAACTCCAGGGCCTAAAATATATAATCAGTGTTCCTTCTTAAAACTTCCTATCCCTTCTCCGCCAAATTCTACTTTGCCGTTTACACCACCATCTTTAGCTCCAATTTCTAAATGCAGGAGGGCAATCCCACATTCCAGCCTCCTATATGCAGTTGGTGTTCCTTTACATTCCACTATAATCCTGTCAGATTCAACTTTAAAACGCCAAGGCTGTCTGTTTAATCTGGAAGGAGCAATTCTTGCTATCTTAAGCGCATTTTTCATCCACCCAGGCCAGTCAGAATCAAAACCACCTTCACACAGATCATCAAGTGATTTTCTGTCATGTCGGGGAAATAATTTGGATATAAAGTTTTGGCTGAAAAGATAATTTTCAGAAGAAAACCCAAGTGGAGAAACAGCGGCCAGCCTTTCATCAGGCTCTAATTCTAAATCTACTTTTGATTTTTCCTCTTTATAACGGCCGGCAGTCCAGCAGGTTGCCAGACCCAGATCTGTTGCCTCTAAAAGTGCTGCTTCTCCTGCATAGCCCGCCTTTTCCCAGCAGTAGTCACCTTCTTTTTCTACAATAATAGCTATAAAATAAGGTGCACCTGTAATACTTCCATATTTGCCTTCAAGAGCCGGCAGCAGTTTAGAGATGTCTTCTTTAAAAAGCTCGATCCGAACTTCAGGAAATATCTGATTTAATTCCTCAAGAAATTTTTCATAAGATCTTAAAGTGAACTTAGAGATTTCTTTTTTTTGATATTTTTTACGAGAATATCGTTTTTCAGCAGCTTCATACCAACGTTTTACAGGAATCTGCATAAAATCAGCTCCTTTTCTTCTCAATTTTATCTTTTTCTACTCAACATTCATCACTTTTTTTATCTCTTCTACTTTTTCACCTAAAAGTTCTTTGTTTTTAGCTTCAACAACCAATCTAAGATAGGGTTCTGTATTAGAAGGTCTTATATTAAACCACCAGTCCTTATATTCCAGACGGTAACCATCAAAATCATAGAAATTAACAGGTTCTTTTTTATTAACAAAATAATCCTTTACCTTCTCCATTACTTTTGCTTTATTTTCAATTTTAAAATTTATTTCTCCAGAAGAAGCGTATTTATCCAGTTCAGAAATATATTCCGAAATAGTTTTACCTTCTTTTTTAAGGCTTGAAACAACATTTAGCACCACCAAAGCTGTCAGCATACCGGAATCACAGTAAAAAAAGTCTTTATAATAATAATGGCCGGCCAGTTCACCACCACACACACCATCTATTTCTCTGAGTTTTAGCTTGGCATAAGCATGACCTACTTTCCACATATGAGTTTGACCACCAAGTTTTTCTATATGTTCTTTTACAGACCAGGAAGTACGGATATCATATAGAATATTTTTTCCTTTACCCTGATCAAGATAATACTCTGCCAGCAGGGCAATAATTAAATCAGGAGAGATAAAATTTCCTTTTTCATCCAAAAACATCACCCTGTCTCCATCACCATCAAATATCACCCCCAGATCAGACCCTTTTTCCAGCAATAATTTTTTTAGGTCTTCTCTGTTCTCTTTCAGCAGTGGATTAGCTTCATGGTTGGGAAAAGTCCCATCAAGTTCATTGTATAGATAATGAGGATAATCACCAAAAATTGCGTCAGTTAAAATAGCCACCATCCCATTGGAAATATCTATGGATAAGTTTAGGTCTGACAGATCAGGCAGATATATTTTTTGAAATTCTATATATTCATCCTTTAAGTTGTGTTCTAAAATATGGCCCTTTTTATTCTTCCCTACAGGTTTTACATCTTCATTTTCCATCATTTCTTCTAATTCTTTTAGGCCGGAGTAATATCCAACAGGAAGTGCATTTTCGCGAGAAATTTTGAGCCCATTATACTCAGGAGGATTATGTGAAGCAGTAATCATAACCGAAGCTTTGTAGCCGTGTTTGGCTGTACCGTAATAAACCATCGGGGTGGTTGCATAACCTATTTTATAAACATCCGCTCCTCTGTCAGTAATTCCGGCTGCCAGTGCTGTAAAAATTTCTGGTGTCGATTCTCTATCATCATAGCCGACCAGTACTCTGTCAGTTTCCAGCAGTTTGGGTAAAAAATATCCAATTTTATATACATCTTCTTTATCAAAATCACTATTGTAAACCCCTCTTATATCATAAGCTTTAAACGCATCCATGCTACCGCCTCCCTATTTAATCTGATTCTGTAATATAACTGTAGAGCAGGTTATCCTAATGCAATGAAAACCATCAAATAATGAAGTATTCCACCTGCCAGTATGAAAAAATGGAAAATCTCATGAAATCCAAAATTAGGTGTAATGTCCGGTTTTTTTATAATATAAAATACTGCTCCGGCTGTAAAAGACAAACCTCCGGCAAACATAAGAATTAAATTTAAAGTAGGCATTGTCATAAACAGCTGATGGAAAGCAAAAATACCCACCCAGCCCATTAAAAGATAAATTACAGTGTAAAGAATTCTTGGAGTTTTAAAATACATAAACTTCAGAAAAAAACCGCCCAGGACAAGTCCCCACTGTACTGCAATTATTGTCCACTTCAGCCATCCTTCAAGATATAAATAGGCTACAGGTGTGTAAGAACCTGCAATCATAACAAAAATAGCAAAATGATCCAGTTTCCTCCAGATAGAATTTTCGTCATCGACTTTTTTGTGAGCATGGTAAAGTGAACTAGCCAGGAAAAGAAAAACCACAGACAGACCATAGACAGCAGCTATTATGAGTTTATCGAGACTGTCAAAAGCTTTTATCAATAAAATAATCATACCAATCAAAGCCAGAAAAAAACCAACTAAGTGAGAATAAAAAGATATCCGTTCATCTTTTTTCACTGTTTTTACCTCCTGAAATTTAAAGTGCAGCAAATCAGACAAAAATCATATATATTTTGCAGTTGAGAAACTAAATTTTTGAAACTCAGAATCTATTTTCTTAACTATATTCTATCACAAATTTATCTTTTTTAAATATAAATAGAAAAAAATCCCGGGAAAACAGGGAAATATCCAGGGTTAAATTGATATGCCACCTCAAAAAGAGTAAAGATAAGTATTTACAATCAAATAAATTCCTAGTGTTTCTTCTCTGGCCGCTACATTAAGATATTTCACTATCTTTGTCTTTTGTAGTGAGCAGCATTATATGGACAAGAAAAAACCATAAATATACCCCTTGTGCCAAAAAAGCCACAGGGGGTCTAAAAAATAAAAAAACTAATCTACTTTACTGCAGTAAGTGCTATTTCTACTGAAACACCTTTGGGCAAATTGCTTACTTCCATACAGGCTCTTGCAGGAGGATTTTCTTTAAAATACTCTGCATAAATATCATTTACTGCGCCAAAATCATTTATATCATCAAGAAAAATTTCTGCTTTGACAACATCCTGAAAAGTACAATCTGCTGCTGCTAAAACAGCCTTAAGATTTTCTAAAACTCTTTTTGCCTGTTCTTCTACTCCACCATCAATAATTTCTTGAGTTTCCGGATCAATAGCAATCTGTCCGGATAAATAAACTGTATCTCCTGCTTTTACTGCCTGTGAATATGCTCCCACTGCTTCTGGTGCCTTATCAGTTTTAATAATTTCTTTTGTCATTTTAAAATTCCTCCTAATTGATTTTGTTTAAAATATTTCTCTTTTAAATGTAAATAAGATAGTTAAAAAATGATATATTATACTTCTAACCTTATCTTATTCTTTTGACCCTATAATTATTATTCTCTAAAGTATCCATAATATCCTTCACATGATCTTCATTTTTTGTTTCCAGTGTAATCTGAACCTGGGCGTGTTTAAGAGATATATCAGGTGTAAGTCTGTCATGAGTTACAGAAATCACATTTGCACCAGTTTTAGTAATTATTTTATAGGTACCGTTATAGGTACCCGGTACTATATTAAAAAAACTATGCAGATGCATTATCGACGGCAGCTTCAGAAAAGGTAGCCATACTTTTCATTAGATTAATAGAACTATCTAAAAATGGCATAGCCAATACAGCCCCTGTACCTTCTCCTAAACGCATATTTAAGTCAAGAAAAGGACTAAGTCCAAGTTGTTTATAAACATTTTTATGCCCTGGCTCAACTGATTTATGAGAAGGAATAAGATAATTAGCTACTTCAGGTTTTAGTTTTTGGGCAATTAGGGCTGCAGCACCAGTAATTAAGCCATCCATAATAACGGGCACATTATTTGCAGCTCCTCCAATTATAACACCAGCCATACCTGCTATTTCTAAACCTCCAATTTTTGCAAGGATATCAATTGCATCTTCTGGATCAGGATTGTTGATTTTTATGGCTCTTTTTATTACTTTTATTTTATTTTTTAATCCTTTTGGATTTAAACCGGTTCCAAAACCTACTATCTCCTTCAGTGGCGCCTTTGTTATAACTGCGATTATTGCAGAACTAGCTGTTGTATTTCCAATCCCCATTTCCCCAATACCAATTACTTTAGAACCTGATTTTATAGATTTTTCTGCAATCTCAATTCCAGCTGCTAAAGAGTCCACAGCCTCTTTTTTAGACATTGCTTCCATTTTTGCCATATTATCAGTACCATTTTTTACTTTTTTTATTATTAATTTTTGATTATTAATATTATCTATCATTCCCATATCTACAATTTTTAAGTCTACACCAACTTCAGCTGCTAAAACATTTATAGCAGCCCCATTATTTAAAAAATTATTTACCATTTGAGTTGTTACTTTTTGAGGAAAAGCACTAACTCCTTCTTCTACAACTCCATGATCTCCTGCCATTACAATATGAGTTTTCTTGTCAAAACTGGGATAAAGTTCTGAACAAATCCCCGCCAATTTGACCGCCATTTTTTCTAATTTCCCCAGACTTCCTTTAGGTTTTGTTAATTGATCTAATCTGTTTTGAGCTTCTGTCATTTTTTTAATATTAGGTATTCCAATTTGGCTAATAGTTTTTTCTAATTTTTGCATTTTAATTCCCCCTTCTATATTTTTTAAATTAAAAAAGTTCACGATCCCCAAAGAGATCGTGAACTTTTCCATCATCCACAAATAATTTAATTATTAAGGCAGGTCTCCTGACTTACAGCAAGTTCTTTTTCCCTTCCCTAATTAAATAGGTGGTTTATAAAAAGTTTTTAAGCTGAATACAGTGATGGGATCGTTCAAGATTCAAACTTGATTCCCTATTCTCCCAAATAGGCACCTTAATAATCATTTTTTATTATGCATTCATTATATAACATATTTAATAAATTTTCAAAGCTTATTACAAATGATAAATAGCGAAGAATCTTTTATTTTTTACTAGTTAATTTCCCCGTCAAATCATAGATTTAAATGTTAAATAAAATTTTCTTTAAATATTTTTGATAAGATGAGGATATTTTAAATACTATTCTTCTTCTCCATACTTATGAAGTAAGACTGAACATTTTGCTGCCTCTGCAATTTTATCTGTTTTCTTTCCAAATAATGTCTGGTAAACCCACCAGTCTCCAGAAGGTCCAATAACCAACAAATCAAAATCATCTGTGGATTCTTTAATACTAGTTGTCAAAGAATCACCCTCGAGTATTTTAGTTTTAACATTAATATTAAATTCAAAGGCCTTTTCTTTTGCATATTCCAGAATTTCATTTCCTTTTTAAAGGCTGCCATTTCTTTTATCTACGTAATGAGTTAATGTTAAAGTAGCTCCAGTTTCCTGAATTATATGTTTAATCAAATTCAATCTGCTTTTCGAAGGTGTTTTGCTACCGGATACATTATTTTTTTTATTTGTTCGATATCAACTCTATTTTTATAAATAATTACATCTCCATGAAAATTGCCCATTATATTTGAAGCCATTTTAGAGATCTTAGCACCTGGTTTGGGCCCCCAGCCTAATATTATTGCTTCTGCTTCCATATCAAAAGCTGTTTCTAAAATACCTCTTTCAATAGTTTTAGAGGTCACAATTTCACGGTCACTGTGTATTCCATATGTCATCATCTTATGATGGCTATCAGTAACTCTCTGCGCACCCTCTCTCCACTCTCTCGGAAGATTAATATAACTTCCTTCCTGAATCACATGAATAAATTTAACCATTCCTTTTTTCCTTTCAATTATATAGGAAGCCAGATCAGTTAAATTATTAATATCTGCTTTATGACCTAAAGGAAGCAGAATTTTATTATATCCGGGCCAGCTTTCTTGTAATTTATCATTCATTAATCTAATACCTCCTCTAAAGCAAGATTTAATTCCAGTACATTAACTCTGCTTTCCCCAAATAATCCCAGCAGTTTTGATTCTGTATGTTCTTCTATCAATGAATTCAGGGTTGACTCAGAAATTCCTGTCTGTTCTACTAGATAACTAACCTGAAAATAAGCTGCCTCAGGCGAGATATGTGGATCTAAAGCAGAACCAGATTCAGTAATTAAATCTACTGGTACAGCCCTATTACCAGGCTGATATTTAACTTTAATTTTCATTGAGTCAGCCGCAATTCTCTGCTGTAATTTAGGATTTGAAGCAGCCAGATTATCGCTGCCAGAAGTTGAAGCATCATAATTAATCGAAGATGGTCTTGAGATAAAGTAGCTGTCACTTTCAAAGTTTTATCCGATTAATCTGGAACCTACAGCTTCTCCATCCTGATAAATTATACTGCCTGCTGCTTTATCAGCAAATAGCTGTCCAACTCCACCCAGTAATAGTGGATAAATAATTGAGAAAATCAAAAGTGAAAGAACAATTAACTTAACTGCAGTTATTATATTCTTTTTAATACTCATTTAAAACACCCCCAGCATAACCAATAGCATATCGATTAATTTAATAGAAATAAATGGTGCAATTAGACCGGCTCCACCATATATAACCAGATTCTTGCGCAGTAATTTGGATGAGCTCTCCGCTTTATAATCCACACCCTTCATTGCCAGTGGAATTAAGAAAGGGATGATCAGTGAGTTATAAATTAAAGATGCAATTACTACACTCTGTGGTGAATACAGGTTCATAAAGTTAATCTGCTGTAAAGCAGGTATCCCGGCACTAAAAATTGCAGGTATCAGAGCAAAATATCTGGAAATATCATTGGCAATACTGAAAGTTGTTAGCGAACCTCTGGTCATTAACAGCTGTTTACCAATAGCAACTACCTCAATTAATTTAGTCGGATCAGAATCAAGGTCAACCATGTTTCCGGCTTCTTTAGCAGCATTAGTACCGGCCTGCATGGCCAGTCCCACATCGGCTTTTGCTAAAGCAGGAGCATCATTGGTCCCATCACCGGTCATGCCAATTAACTTTCCTGATTTCTGAATTTTTTCAACCAGAGCAATTTTTTCTTCTGGCTTAAATTCAGAATAATATTCTTCTATTCCGGCCTGTTCTGCTACATAGCGGGCAGTTCTCTCATTATCACCAGTCGCCATAATACATTTAACTCCCATTTCCTGTAACTCCTGAATTCTGGCTTTAATACCAATTTTCAATTCATCCTGAAGTTCAATTAAGCCAAGAATTCTTTTATCTACTGCTACAGCTAGAGGAGTCCCACCACTATCTGCAATTTCGTGAGCTTTATCTGTTAAACCATCAGGAATCTCCTCAGCATATTCCTTAACTGCTTCTACAGAACCTTTTCTGATTTCAGTTCCATCTGGTAGATCAATTCCACTCATTCTGGTTTTAGCAGAAAACTCAACGAATTTTTCTTTTTTTAATTCACTTTCATCTACCTCGACATCCAGGTCATGAGCCAGATTAACTACTGAACGCCCTTCTGGAGTTTCATCAAAATATGAGGACTGCAGACAGGCTTTATATAACTCATTTTTCTCACTTCCGACTACTATAAATTCTTCTGCTATTCTTTCTCCAGTTGTAATTGTTCCTGTTTTATCTAAAATCAGGGCATCAAGGTCACCGGCTGATTCAACTGCCTTACCTGATTTAGCAATAATATTTTCTCTAGTTACCCTGGTCATCCCTGCAATTCTGATCGAGGCCAGTAAAGCCCCAATAGTTGTCGGCATTAAACCAATTAAAAGAGCAATTAAATTAGCAACATCAACATTCATATCCACATACATGCCAAAAAAACGCATAGTAACAACTGCTGTCAGATAAACAAAAGTAAAACTGGCTAAAATCAGAGTCATTGAAATCTCATTGGGGGTTTTCTGTCTGGAGGCTGTTTCCACCAGATCGATCATTCTGTCTAAAAATGACTCTCCTACAGCAGCAGTAACCTCAATTTTAAGCACATCACTTAAAACTTCAGTTCCCTCTGTAACAGAGTTTCTGTCACCACCACTTTCTCTAATTACAGGCTCTGATTCTCCTGTAATTGCTGATTCGTCAATAGAGGCACTACCTTCTACAACTTCTCCATCACGAGGAATAATATCACCTTTTTCGGCAAAGACATAATCTCCTTTTTCTATCTCTTCTCCGGCAACTACCTCATAATCAGCTTCAGTTATCTCATCTAATTCAATATCCTTATTTTTTAGCCTTTTTCCTTCACTCTCTACCTGTAGGGCCTTTAGACTGTCAGCATGGGCTTCACCCTGCAGTTCTGCCAGAGATTCAGCATAATTGGCAAACAAAAGCGTAAAGACTAAAATTAATGTGATTGTTAGATAATACCAGGTGGGTTCCTGCCCACTAAAAAGAGGTGGATAAATAGTCAAAATTATTGTCAGTATAGTACAGAGCTCTACTACAAACATAACTGGATTTTTGATTAAATATCCAGGGTTTGATTAAATATCCAGGGTCAAGTTTGATAAATGACTGTTTGACTGCTGTCCGCTGCTGTTCCCAATCTATATCGAACATCTTACATCCCCCCACTTAGCATTTCTGCAATTGGCCCTACTGCTAATGCAGGCATAAAGATTAAACCACCTATAATAATCATTACACCAACAAATAGAACTAGAAATGACAAATTTTCTACTTTAAGTGTTCCTTCTGTTTCTGGTCTTATTTCTGTTTCTGGTCTTATTTTTTTCTTCGATAAATTACCAGCTATTAAAAGCTAACCAAAAATGGGAAGATATCTCCCCATTAAAATTGCACCACCATTAAGTAAGTTATAAAATACTGAATTATCCATTAAGCCTTCAAAACCACTACCATTATTGGCAGCAGCTGAAAACTTCTCATATAATACTTCTGAGAAGCCAGTAAAACCCGGGTTATGAATGGCTTCTTTTCCTACTTTAGTAATCACTGCAATAGAAGTTGGAAATAAAACCAGAACAGGAAGCAAAAGAATAATTAATGCTGCAATTTTAACTTCACGCCATTCAATTTGCTTCCCTAAGTACTGAGGAGCCCGGCCAATCATCAAACCGGCTATAAATACACATATAAATATATAGGTCATTAAGTTAAGCAGACCAACTCCAACTCCATTATATAAGCAGTTCATTGCCATTGCCAGAAATGGACCAACACTTCCCTGGGGATTATAACTATTATGCATACTGTTAACTGCTCCATTAGTAGTTGAAGTTGTGGAAATAGCCCAGAGTGAACTTAAAAGACTGCCAAAGCGTGTTTCTTTTCCCTCCATATTACCCAGACTCTGATCTATGTGTACATCTCCTTTTACCATTGTTACAGCTCTATTTGGCTGCATTTCTCCAGCTGCTGTAACCCAGAATAAGCCAAGAAAAATTACAAATAACGCTCCAATTAAAATTACCCCATGTCTCCTCTTTCCTATCCAGATACCAAAGGCATAAATTATTGCCATCGGGCTGGCCAGCATGATTAAATTGAGCACTATATTTGATAGAATTGTTGGATTTTCAAATGGATGAGCAGCATTTGCTGCAAAAAAACCACCACCATTTGTACCCAGGGTCTTAATTGCTTCTATTCCAGCTACAGGTCCAACTCTGATCGCCTGTTTTACTCCCTCTATAGTATTTACTATAATCTCACCACCAAACCACTGGGGTGAACCCTGAGAAATTAAAAGCAGAGCAACTACAAAAGAAACCGGCAGTAAAAATCTAATTAAACCTTTTATTAAATTTACATAGAAATTACCAAGTTTACTCTCTTCTTCATTCTGAATTCCTCGTGTAAAGGCCGGCGCCAGTGCCAGACCTGTTCCTGCTGATAAAAACATTGCCAGCCCAACAGCAAAAAGCTGAGAAAAATATGATAATATTTCCCCACCATAATGCTGCTGATTTGTATTACTAATAAAAGTACTGGCTGTATGAAAAGCCTGATCCCAGCTCATACCCTCTAAATTAAGCGGATTTAGAGGCAGAATGTTCTGAAATTTAAAGACCAGAAATAAAAATATAAATAAAACTCCATTAAAGATCAGTAAAGAAAATAAATACTGTTTCCAGTTCATCTCTTTATTCTGATCAATATTCAAAAATGAAAATATCCTATCTTCTACAAACTTAAATGGCCTATCCAATTTTTTAATAAATTTCAGTTTATTCGGCAAATTACTTTTGCTTTTCGTTTCATCTTTATAAATCCAGGCTATATATTCTCCAAATAAATAAATTAAAGTAAATAATAGTAAAAAAAAGACAAGCAGAGCTATTATATTCAGCATTTTTTCACCTTTCTTTTAGAACTTTGTGGGAAAAAATAATACATAGGTTAGATATCCAAAAACAAAAATTGTTACCAATGCTAAAATAATATTACCAATATCCATTTAACACCACCCCTATTTTTTTCTTAAATACCTGCTGAAATAATCAAATTAAAATATTCTGTTTTAAAATTACTTAAACAAAAATTAATTAACTAATTTTTGTGGCGGCTTATATAAATTCCATCTTTAAACAATTTAATAGCTGCATAAAGAATAATCAAAAATTCCAGCCTTCCCAGGAACATTCCTATAATTTCAGTCCATATTACCATTAATGGAGTATCTAAACCTGTAATTCCGATTGACAGCCCGACCGTCCCAAGAGCAGAACCAAATTCAAACATGCTTTCGAGCAGAGTATATCCATGGGCAGTAAAAATACCAACTCCAACAAAAAATGTTAAAAGATACAGTATAATATAATTTGCTACCCTCTGTACATGCTCACTTTTTACGTAAAATTTACTTTCTCCCCTCCAGAGATAATTACTGCTTACATGCCTTCTTGGTAAAAACTGTTCTTTGATCTCCCAATAAATAGATTTAATTATCAAATAAACTCTGTACTGTTTAATACCACCAGCAGTAGAACCAGTTCCACCACCAACAAGCATTAGCAGAATGATTATAAAATTAGCGAAAGCAGGCCAGCCAGTAAATGAAATTGTAGAAAAACCAGTTGTCGAAAGTGCAGTTACCAGCTGAAAAAATGACTGCCTTAAATTTTCTCCCAGATAAGGATAGATTATATCTAAAGAAAAAAACATTATTACTGGAGTTAAAAGCAGAAGTGAAGTTATCATAAAGCGTATTTCTGCATTTTTAAAAAAAGTTTTTACTTTACCTTTTAAAAGAGTATAATGTGTGGCAAAATTTATTGTGCCGAGAAACATAAGTATAATTGTAACAATCTCAATTGAAAGGCTGTTATAATGACCTATACTGTCAGCCTGAGTAGAAAATCCACCGGTTGAAATAGCAGCCATCGAATGGTTGATAGAATCAAATAAACCCATTCCAGAAATATAATATAAAAAAACACCTACTAAAGTATAAAAAGTATAAATCCGCATAATCATTAAAGTCGATCTCTTTACATGGGGAAGAAGTTTATCACTTCTGGCTTCCGCCATATATAATCCCATTCCATGAACCGGCAAAAGATAGGAAAGTGCTATTACTGCCAGACCAGCACCACCAAAAAACTGCATAATACTTCTCCAGAGAAGAAATATTCGGGGAGCTTCTGTAACATCAACAAGGGAAAGACCGGTTGTTGTCCATCCACTTACCACTTCAAAAACAGCATGACTCCAGCTCATATTCAGTCCACTGACAAAGGGGACTGCTGAAAAAACAATTGCACCCAGCCAGGAAAATATTACAATAATACTACCTTCATTTAAAGATAGTTCCACATCTTCTTTTTTATTTTTTATACCATAAATATAAAGTAACAGACCGGTTAAAACAGCAAGACCACCGGCTGAAATAAAATAAAAACTATAATTTGCTTCTTCAGGATAGGCAAACAGAACAAAAAGTGGTGATAAAATTGCCGCACCGGCAAACATTATTATCATACCTGTATATTTAAAAATTAAAAAATATCTTGAAACAAGCAGATCTTTGTAGTTCACATTTATTCACCACCAAAAACTTTAATTGCCTCAGCCTGTTCTTCAGGCAGAGAGATAATAACTATTTTATCTCCAACTTCAATTTTAGAACCACCCCTTGGTATCTGTATTTCTCCATTTCTGATTATTCCTCCTAAAATAATGGTAAGAGGCAGATCCATCTCTTTAATTTCTTTTCCGGCAGCTGCAGAATTTTCTTCAACCTCTACTTCAAATATGCTCAACTTCCCATCTTCTATCATGGTTAAATTGTTAATATTATCAGAGGAAATACTCTGTTCTATTAGAGAACTAATAAGATCGGTTATATTAAAAATACTGTTGATGCCAAGTTTAGTAAATAAATTTTCGTTTTCCGGATTATTTACAAGAGCAGTAGTTCTTTTAACTCCAAAATATTTTTTAGCCATTTTACAGATAAATAAATTATTATGATCTTTTTGAGTCAATGAAACTAAAACATCAGCTTTATATGCGCCAGCATCTTCCAGAACCATTTTTTCTGATGCATCGCCAAAAACTATGGTTCCATTTATATCTTTAGATAGATCAGCAGCAAGTTCTTGATCTTTATTTATAATTGTAATGAAATGACCTTTTGAGATTAATTTTTTGGCAAGATGGTAAATTAATTTACCACCACCAACTAAGATGATATTCACTCTAATTTCATTCCTTCCCTATCAATTTTGCTTATAATATTTTCAGCTAAAAGAGAGATTTGAGAAAATATTTCCACTCTATCTTCATTTTTATACATATCCTCTACCGCAGGATCAATTGTCCTAACCAGTATTCTGGGAACATCAAAATTTTCTTTTGCCATTTGAGTTACAAGATAGTTCACCTGATCATTTCCAGTAGTTACTATAGCAAGATCAGCGGATTTTATTCCTGCCTCTTTTAAAACATCATTTTCCATAGCGTCTCCTTTAATCTGAAATCCGGAGAAATCCACCGGCAGAAGCGTAAAAGAAGCAGTTCTTTTTTCAACAACTACAATTTCATGGCCAGATCTGGACAGATTTCCGGCAAGAAGAGAACCTGTCCGTCCGGATCCAATTATAACAATAAACATCTATTCCTCCCTTTCCTCGTCTCCAAGATTCATACTGTCTATATCCACAGAGCCCATCCTTTCTCCAGCTCTTTCAATATTGTCATTTGCCGGTTTATATGATGGATCAAGAGCCAGTGCAGCTCTGTACATTTTCATAGCTTCGGGCTGCTTATGCTGCATCTCATATATGATACCCAGCAGATTAAATGGTTCCGGTTTTTCTGAATTCTCTGAAGTAGCCTTCTGCAGCATTTCCTTCGCCTTAGAAAAATTTCTTTTATTAATTGCATTTTTAGCTAAAATTATATAATCCTCAAAGCTTTCAACTTCTTTTTCGATAT
Organism: Halanaerobium sp. DL-01; assembly: GCF_003338615.1. NCBI lineage: Bacteria > Bacillati > Bacillota > Clostridia > Halanaerobiales > Halanaerobiaceae > Halanaerobium > Halanaerobium sp. DL-01. Next base: position 10,918 of record NZ_QPJN01000022.1, on the reverse strand, counting down.
TTTCAAGCTCATATCTCTTAAATACATCTTCAACTATCTCAATAATCTCTTCTGGTTTAAAGGGTTTGCGCAGATAATCTATCGCTCCGAGTTTAAGAGTTTCAACAGCAGTTTCAACACTTCCATATCCTGTTATCATTATAACTTTTGTTTCAATTTCTTTATTATTTAGTTCTTGCAAAAATTGAATACCATCAATACCGGGCATCTTCATATCCAGCAGAATTACAGGGAATTCATCTTCCTTTACCTGTGCCAGTCCATCTTCTCCATTAACTGCAGTTTCAACTTCATAACCGGCATTTTTTAGAGCTGTCTTCAAAGTTAATCTTATATTTTTTTCATCATCAACTATTAAAATCTTTTTATTCATTTTCTTTTTCCTCCCTTATATTCTTTTCCACAGCACTCAATAAATCACTTTGATTTATTGGTTTTACCAGAAAATCTTCAGCACCAAGTGAGATGGTTTTCTGTATATCATCTTCTTCCGAAAGTGCCGAAACTATTACAACAGGAATCTCTTCGGTTGCAGCATCACTTTTTAAAGCTTCCAGAACAAGAAATCCGTTCATTTTAGGAAGCCTCAGATCCAGCAGAACCAGGTCAGGATTTGCTTCATTTGCTTTTTCTACTGCATCAACTCCATCTACTGCATATATTACATCATATCCAGCTTTTTCAAGGCTTTTACCAACTACAAGCCTTATATTTTTTTCATCATCTACCAGCAGTATTTTCTTCATTTTTCTTCCTCCTGATAACCAAATCTTGGGATGTAAAAGTAGAATTTAGAACCTTCTCCCTCTTCACTTTCTACCCAGATTCTTCCATTATGGGCTGTTATTATTTCTTTTGCTATTGCCAGACCCAGCCCTGTACCACTTTTTTCGTCTTTATCATTACCGGCCCTGACAAACTTATCAAATATTTTTTTCTGATATTCTGCCGGAATTCCAGGGCCATTATCTTCTACAGAGATTAAAACCCTTCTTCCCTTAACTTCTGTATCAATCTGTATAGTACCTTCGTCTGCATATCTCAGTGCATTACCAACCAGGTTGGAAATAACCCAGCTGATTTTACCCGGATCAGCCCAGGCAAAAATGTTTTCTTCGTCTTTATTAAATATGAGTTCAATATCTTTCTCTTCCGCCTGTCGATAAAATGGTTCCAGTGTCTTTTCTATTAGATTATTGATATCTGTTTTATCAAACTCCATTTCTATTCTTCCAGACTCTATTTTAGACAGGTCCAGCAGATCATTAACCAGTTCTGTTAACCGCTCTACATCCTCATAAGCAGCCTCCAGAAGTTCCTGCTGTTCTTCGTTTAATTCTCCTGTGTCGCCATTAATAACCATACTCAACCCCATATTCATAGAAGTTAATGGTGTTCTAAATTCATGTGATACTGTGGATACAAATTCTGATTTCATATTATCAATTTCTTTTAAACGTGTAATATCCTCCAGCAGGGTTACAGTAAACTGATACCCTTCTTCTTCATCAATAACCTGATTGGTTGAGACTTTATAATGTTTTTCCTGACCATCTTTCTTTACTAAGATAGTATTTTCTTCTTTTTCTCCCGGCTCTTTAATATATTCAAATAGCTTTTCTGACTGTATAGCCTCCAAAAAATGTTCATCAATCACATCTTTTTCTATTGAAAATAGATCTTTAGCCGCCTGATTAATTAACACTATTTTGCTGTCTTTATCAGTAACAATCAGTGGGCCAGAAAGGTTATTAACTACAGCTTCAGATTTTTCTTTTTCTATTAAAAGTTTTTTAATATTTATTTTTTCATATTCCTGAAGTTTAGAAATCATCTCATTAAACTCATCAGCAAGTACTCCAATTTCATTTTCAGAAGCAACTTGAACTTTCTGCTGGAAATTTCGATCTGCTACCTTTTTGATACCTTTTTCCAGTTCTTTAATTGGTCTCAATATCTGTTTGGTTAAATAAAGTGCAAAAATTAGAGAAAAGATAATAACAGATAAAGCTAAAATGAGAGTATATATAATAGCCTGATTTGCTCTGCTGTTGGCCTCCTGCTGTGCATCCAACATTGCCTGCCTGTTCAATTCTCTCAACCCTCTTATATCATCCTTTATTTGTGTAAATATTGGCAGAAGTTTCTGATTGTATACATTCCACCGTTCATCTTCTTCTGCATTATAAAATCTATCAAAATTTGAAATAAATTTGTAATAATTATCACTAATCTTATTTAAAATTTCACCCTCACCATTAATTGTAATATTATCTTCGGCTCTTGCAAGCCAGGTATAAAATTCCTTTTCATTTTTCCTGAAAATTTCCTGACCCTTTTCTTCTGGAGAGCGGAGCATTAAAAGCAAAGCACTATCCTGCCGCTCTATAGATTCAACCATACTCTCACTGGCCTTAATGCTTCTATAATTTTCTACCATAATATCATTGATGGCATTAGATAAAATTTTAAAATTATAAATACTCCAGCCGGTTACCCCGGCAATAATAATTATCATAACTGCAAAACCGAGCAGCATTTTCCCTTTCAGTGTTTTTATTTGCATGATAAGCCTCCTGAATATACGTCATTATCTATCCATTATAATCTCTAATTTTTTCGAGACTATTATTTTTTCCCATCAGTACAATCCTATCTCCTTCATTAATCTTATCTTCTGCTCCAGGAGATACCAGCAGATCCTCCCCTCTTTTTATTGCCATTACATTGACATTAAATTTAGATCTAAAACCTATTTCTTTTAGTGTTTTTCCCACCATATTTTCGATCGGAACTATCTCCAGTACACCGTATTCTGGAGCAAATTCTATATAATCAAGCACATTAGAAGATATAAGATTATGGGCAATTCGGGAACCCATATCTCTTTCTGGATAAACGACTCTATCAGCACCTACTTTTGTAAGAACTTTACCGTGCAGACTGTGGGGGGATTTGACAATTACATATGGGACAAGTAATTCTTTTAAAATCAGTGTACACAAAACATTGGCAGAAATATTATCACCTATGCTGACAACTGCCACATCAAAATTACCAACCCCCAGTGCCTTTAAGGTATTTTCATCTGTTGCATCCGCTCTTACAGCATGGGTAACCTTATCAGTAATAGCCTGAACTTTATCCTGATTACTATCAATGGCAAGTACATCATAACCATTTTCAGATAATGTTGTCGCCACACTTGAACCAAAACGACCGAGTCCTATTACAATAAACTGTTTCATCTACACAACCTCCAGGAAATTTGTATAAATATCAAATTTATAATTTAACCGACCATAATTTTTTCTGTTGGATAATGATATATACCCTTAATTTGTTTTTCTCCAAAGGCTACTGCAAGTGTGAGTGGTCCAACTCTTCCGGCAAACATTGTTATTGTTATCAAAACTCTGCTCAGCTTGGAGAGCTGACCTGTAATTCCAGTAGAAAGTCCTACAGTTCCAAACGCAGATACTGTTTCAAATAATACATCTATAAACTGAAAATCTTCTATTATTAAAATCAGAGTTGTAACTAATAAGACCAGTGTGCCGGCAAGCATAGTTATAGTAAAAGCTTTATATACAATATGTCGTTCAAAACGCCTGTTGTAAACTTCCATATCTTCTTTCCCAGTAATCATACTCTTTAAAGTTACAAGCATTACACCAAAAGTAGTTGTTTTAATTCCTCCACCTGTTGAACCTGGTGAAGCACCAATAAACATTAAAATAATTATTATAAATAGAGATGACTGCCTTAATGCACCTGTAGGGACTGTATTAAAACCGGCCGTTCTTGGGGTGACCGATAAAAACATGGCTGATAAAACCTTGTCCAGTAAAGGCAGCCCCTTCATCGTATTATTATATTCAAGGGCAAACATTACTATAAATCCAAATACTAAAAGAGCAAGGGTAATTACAACAACAATTTTTGTCTGCAGGGTGGCTTTCTTAAATTTAACTCTTTTGTATGTCTCCAGCATTACCCCAAATCCAATTCCACCAAGAATAATAAGTATCATAATTACAAAATTAATGGTAATATCACCGGTAAAACTTTCCAGGCTGTTTCCAAAAAGATCAAACCCGGCATTATTAAAAGCAGACACAGCATGAAACACAGATAAATAAACTGCTTTCCAAAAAGTATAGTCCTGACTTAAACGCAAAAAGAGTACTGCCGCACCTGTTCCTTCAATTACAAATGTAAATCCTAAAAGATACTGTACAAGTCTTACCATTCCAGAAATCTGATACTGATTTAGATCTTCCTGTATAATAAGGCGCTCTTTTAAACTGATTTTTTTGCCAATAATAAAGGCAAACAGTGTTGACATGGACATAATACCCAGTCCACCTATCTGTATCATCAGCATAATTACGGTTGATCCAAAAATTGTAAAAGCTTCTTTTGTATTGACAACTATAAGCCCGGTTACACAGGTAGCAGAAGTAGCTGTAAAAACAGCATCAATAATACCTAGTCCCTGTCCATCATTTGTAGCTATAGGAAGCATAAGAAGTATTGACCCCAGCAAAATTACTACAAAATATCCCCTGACTAAATATTGAGCTGGTGTTAAATTTTTTTTCTTTATTATCATCCAACTTCTCTCCTATTCTGGAATTTACTCAGTTATGCTGTAAAAATTTTATCAACACTGTTTAATGCTTTATGAGCTTTGTATTTTGAATTTTTTCAGATCACTTTATAAAAATCCGAACATATATTAAAGATGTGTCCACAAAAAGGGTGTTTGCGGAACATTCGGCATTTTTCGTTAATCTACATTAAACAGTGCCTGTACGAATTATTTAAATACGTAGTGCCTGTGGTGCAATCTTAATGAGTTAGAGACGCAAATAACCTTTTTGTGAGAGAACCATATTAATCATTTTTTTATAATCATAAATGATTGCAGTGCGAAAAGTCGATTTTTAGTATTATACCAATTTGAGAAGCTTTTTAAGATAGGGATTATATAAGTCGAAAATTATTATTTAATACTTTTCGCAGTGAAACCATAAATTCAATTTAAGAACAAATATTCCCATATAAATACAAAATAAAAAAGCACTACAGATAGACTGTAGTGTCAAATATAATATAACCATTGACTGGCAGCCTGTCCTTTAATAAGTCTACGGAGTTAGCTGTCGGGCTGGAAGTAAAGGTCTTCCTCTAATTAAATTAGATTCGCCCCAAAAAGGTGGGTCCTCCGCTCTCATAAAATGAGATTGGACAACAGATATATTTTCTTTTTCTATATTAAAACATATTTTAATCATCTTGTCAACTTCGGTTAAACAGGAGTTTCCCCAAAATTTATTTTCAAGCTGCAAAAAGGGGGCTTTAGTCATCAACGAAATTTTCCTGCATCTCCCCTTTTTGCAGCAGTATATAAAAAATGGGGAAAGTCCAGCGGTTAAATTAAAGCCAGTTATTTTTTTTAAACAAAATATATTCTATCACTATTAGTATAACCATAGAAAAGGAAAATATCCAGAAAGCAGAATCATTATCTACACCCGGCATGCCACCAATATTAATTCCAAACAGTCCTGTTAAAAATCCAAGAGGAAGAAAGATACTTCCTACTATCGACAAAATATACATGGTCCGATTCATCTGATCATTTATCCTATTGTTAATCTCTTCATGTATAAGTGCCGCCCTATCACGAATATTATCAAGTTCTTCCAGCAATCTGATAGTTCGGTCGGAAAATTCATAAATATATTCTTTATTTGCCTCTGTCAGCCAGGGAATTTTTTCTCTATAAAGCCTGGCCATAAGTTCTCTCTGAGGTACTATATAGCGCCTGATAATAATAGTTTTTCTTCTCTTCTCAGATAGTTGGGAACGAAGTCTATCGGTTTCTCCTGTCAAAACCTCTTCTTCCATATCATCTATCTGTTCTTCCATATCATATATGTACTCACTAATCTTATTTGTAATACCATCTATTACTCGTATCAAAAAATCATTTATAGAAAGTGGGCCAGCACCAGCGGCATAACTCTTATCTATCTCATCCATTGTCAGTACTCGCTCACTTCTGCTGGTAATTATTCTACCTGGCTCAATCCACATATGAAGAGAAACCATGTCTTCTTCATCAGAATCAGCATTAAAATTTAGTCCCCGCAAATTGATCAAAATACCGTCATCATCTTTTAGAATTCGGGGTCTAGTTTCCTCAGAGATCAGTTCCTGAATTACAATTTCTGATAATCCACTTTTGTTTTTAAGCCAGGTCCTAGTCTCTTCAGTTCCCACATTTAAATGATACCAGAGAAATCCCTTTTCACCCAGACTATCTCTTTCTGTTATATTATTAAGGTCTTTTATCTTTTCTATCTTTTCTTCAGTAATTATATATCCATTCAGCAGAGCTTCATTTGTATTATTCATCTTGTCTCCTTTCCTGAAAAGATTTAAATTATTTGACCCTTATCCCTTATATTAAGATTCGAGATAATTAAAACTTTTCCTGTTTTTAAAATATTATTAGATGACTTTCCTTTCTCAATTAACACTATTTTTAAATTTTATTATTCGCAGCCTTAATTTATTTCAGCAAATACTTTTTGCGCTATCTTAACTGCTTCTTTAGCATCTTTTGCATAAAAATCAGCTTCTATCATATCTGCATAATCTGATGTAAGTACAGCTCCTCCAACCATTATCCGACAGTCAGGAGTTTCTTTTCTGACAGCTTTTATGGTTTTTTCCATATTTTTTACTGTAGTAGTCATAAGTGCACTTAAACCTATAAGTTTAATTTCATTTTCTTTTACTGTTCTAACAATCTCCTCAGTCTGCACATTTCGACCCAGATCAATTATCTGATAGCCGTAGTTTTCCAGTACTATTTTTACTATGTTTTTCCCTATATCATGTACATCACCTTTTACAGTCGCAACGGCAATTTTCCCTTTTGCAATATTTCTGCCACCACTGTGTGCCATCTTCTGCTTAATAACAGCAAAGGCTTCCTTTACAGTTTCTGCAGACTGTACAAGTTGAGGTAGAAAAATTTCTCCCTGTTCATAACTATCACCGACAATATCCAGAGCAGGAATTAAATATTCATTTACTACTTCTAACGCTTCTTTTTCTTTTAATATCTTTTCGGTTAAAGGACCGGCTGCATTTTTTAAACCTTTTATAATGACCATTTTCAAATCATCGACTTTATCACCCAATTCTTCTGATTCCAGAATTTCTTTTTTTTCTGGAGCAACATTATCTTTGTTTTTCGCCATGTATTCTATATATTGAACAGCACCTTGATCAATATTATTTAAAACTGCTGCAGCTTTAATTGAAGCCATCATTTCTCTATCATTGGGATCAATTATAGGCAGATTTAAGCCCTGGAAAAGAGCCATACTCAAAAAAGTTCTATTGAGAACCGAACGTGCAGGCAGCCCAAAAGAAACATTGGAAATCCCAAGAGTAGTATTAACTCCCAATTCTTCCTTTACTCTCTTTATTGCTTTAAGGGTTTCTTTTACACCTTCCTGCTGGGCAGAAGCAGTTAAAGTAAGGCAGTCAATTATAATTTTCCCTCTCTTTATTCCATACTCATCCGCTTTATTAACTATTTTTTCGGCAATTTTAAATCTTTCTTCTGAACTGTCAGGTATACCGCTTTCATCCATAGTAAGGCCAATAACAGCTGCCCCATATTTTTTTACTGAAGGTAAGATCTTATCAAGTACAGCAGTCTCTCCATTAACAGAATTAACCACTGCAGTCCCATTATAATATCTCAAAGCACCTGCTATAACATCAGGATCACTGGAATCAATCTGAAGAGGAATGTCTAAAATCCCCTGCAGTTCTTTAATTGTTCTGATCATCATCTCTTTCTCATCTATATCCGGCAGCCCTAAATTGACATCCAGTATATCTGCTCCTGCTTCCACTTCTTCTACAGCAACTTTAAATATATAATCTAAATCACTATTTTTAAGTGCATTTTTGAAAACAGGTTTTCCAGTCGGATTAATTCTCTCTCCTACCACATTAATACTGGCAAGATTAACATATTGTGAGGGTGAACAGACTGTGCTCTCTTTTATTATTCTTCTGCTCTTAACTTTTTTATTTTTTAGATTCTCTGCAATAATAGAAATAAAGTTTTTATCTGTACCACAGCAGCCTCCAACAACAGCCAGCCCTTTTTGATAAAGTTCTGCTAAAGGCTTAAAATATTCTTCTGGTGAAATCTTAAAAACCGTTTCTCCATCTTCTACAACAGGAAGCCCAGCATTTGCCTGCATAATTACCGGAATTTCTGAATATTTCAGCACTTCTTCTGCCAGTGGTTTTAGTTTTTCCGGCCCCAGGGAACAGTTTAAACCTAATGCATCTACACCCAGACCTTCAAGTACAGAAATCATAGAACGGATACTGCCCCCGGTAAAAGTCCTGCCGTTTTCCTCAAAGGTCATTGTACAGAAGACAGGCAGGTCAGAATTTTCCTCAGCAGCCAGAACCGCAGCTTTTGCTTCATATAGATCTGCAATAGTTTCTATATGTATGAGGTCTGCTCCTGCTTCTTCACCTATTTTAACCTGTTGTTTGAAAAGCTGATATGCTTCATCAAAAGTTAAACTTCCCATCGGCTCCAGAAGCTCTCCTAAAGGGCCAATATCCAGGGCAACCAGTGCATCTACAGAACTTTCATCTACAGCTCTGCGGGCATTACTGACTGCTGCTCTAATAATTTCTTCCACAGAATAATCAGTTTCATCCATTTTTAAGGTATTTGCTCCAAAAGTATTGGTGGTTAAAATCTCTGCCCCAGCCTCTAAATAGCTTTTATGTATATCAACGATTTCTTTACTTTTTTCTATGTTCAATATTTCGGGCAGTTCTCCTGCTTTCAGTCCTCTCATCTGTAGTACAGTCCCCATTGCTCCATCAAAAATTATTATTTCTTTCCCCAGCCTATTTTTTAGTTCCACAGTAGTTCCCCTTTCTCCTCAACTGACAGTCATTATATAAATTACACTGTCTGCAGTGTCTTTTTTCAAAAGAAAATTCTCCATCACTTTCTGTTTTTTCTGTCAACATGCCGATTACAGCAGTGACTGATTTATTTGGCTGAAGCATATTATATTTAGAAACTGTTAAACCAATTTTTTTGGGAGCATTAAGTATTCTTAAAAGCTCTTTCTGAACTTCTATACTTAGGTCACCATAGCCCGGACTATAGCGAAAGGTAATGTCTTTATATCCATCATTAAATGCTTTTCTTTTTATTTCAGCTTCGACTTTATCACAGCCTTCTTCAACTGCTGCTGTTGCGCAAGCATCAAAGATTACTGCTTTTGTGACAGAAGTTTTATCATAAAGCGATATTTTTTTATCAATTTGTACACCCAGAGTAACTGCCATTAAATATATTTCTGGTGACTTTTTTAAATGTTTTTTAATGCTTTTACCTTTTAATGTAAGGGTTGTATTTAATAATTTTATTCCTTTTTGAGAAATTTCTATCGGGAATTTTTTATATAAATAGCGAAAATCAATTAAATCTTTTACCTCTGCCGATGCTTGACTGATTAACTGTATAATATTTTTATCTTTTAAATCTTTAGATGTCTGCAGATACATCAATACTTCAGATCTGTCTATTTTAAATTCCATCACTTTATCCAACCTTTTTATGATTTATATGTTTTAATAATGATTCAATAGCTTCTTTGATTTTCCTCGCTACAAAGGGATTATTCATCGTATAAAGATGAATCCCATCAACATCACTGGATATTAAATCTACAATCTGTTCTACAGCATATGCTATCCCAGCATCACGCAGTGCTTCAGGGTTATCCTGATATTTAACAAGTATCTTTTTAAATTTTTCGGGAAAATATGCATCTGATAATTCAATTATTCTTCCCACCTGTTTTTTGTTAATAACAGGCATAATACCTGCTTCAATAGGTATATCAATCCCCTTTTTTCTTATTTGACTGATAAAATTATAAAAAATCTGGTTATCAAAAAACATTTGAGTTATCAAATAATCGACACCATAATCAACCTTGTGTTTCAAATATTCAATATCTTCTGCCAGATTCTCTGTTTCCAGATGTCCTTCAGGATAGGAAGCAGCAGCCACTCCAAAATCTCCTTTTTTCTTAATATAATCAATCAGCTGATAGGCATAATTATAATTTCCTGTCTGACTGCCGTCAAGTGGTTTATCCCCTCTTAAGGCCAGAATATTTTCTATCTTATTAGCCTTCAATCTCTCCAAAATATCATCTATATTTTCCTGGGTAGAATTGATACAGGTTAAATGTGCCAGGGGCTCTACTCCATATTTTTCTTTTAATAAAGATGAAATCTCACAGGTTTTATTGTTGTTTACCCCTCCACCTGCACCATAAGTAACACTCATATAATCAGGCTCAATTTTTTTAAATTTATCCAGCACCTTATATATTGTTTCAATATGCATATCATATTTAGGTGGAAAAATTTCCAGTGAGAATACCACTTTTTTTTCTGCAAAAATATCTTTAATTTTCATTTTAACCTTTTCTCTCCTTAATATATTATCATCAATAAATGTTGTTTAATTAAAAAATCCACTCCCTGAAAAAGAAATGGCCTAGGATAACTTATCTTTCAGGTTTATCCTGCTGGATTTAGCACCGGGCAGAATAAACTGCTGGTTGCCGGGTTTCTCAGGGCCAGTTCCCTCCACCTCTCTTGATAAGATATTATTATGCTATTTTTGATTACTTTACCATATTAAATGATCTATGTCAAGAATTTATGGTATAATAGAGTTTCCCCAAAATCACAATTAATAACCTTTTGATATCCTTAACATTGCTGCAAACTGAACAGGTTAGGCTGTTGTGATCTTTTAAATTTG